>CAMBHM010000207.1 GCA_945867185.1 Legionella genomosp. 1 | reverse complement strand
AATTACTCAGTCAAGCGCGAGGATCTTATGTTCCGAACCGCGGCTAAATGGCTGCTCTTGCTTATCCCTTGCTTCGGTTTGGCATTGCCTGCCGATCGACATGAAATCATGCGATTTCGTGCTGATTCTGCTGATCTGAATCAAACCTCACACGTCGGTATTTATAAGGGACACGTTTGTCTCGATCAAGGCACCACCCATATCAGAGCTGCCCTTGCACGCACCGAGGGGAATGAAAAAAACCAACTCATGAGGGCCATCATTCAAGGCAATCAAACCGAACAAGCGCATTATTGGACCCTCACTGCCAGCGACAAAAAACCTGTGCATGCTTTCGCTGACACTATTTATTACTACCCAAACCGTCCTCTGATCGAGTTGATAGGTCATGCAAAAGTTTTACAAGGAGAAGACTCCTTTACTGCTCCAACTATCAGTTACGACACAGTACACCAACACATCTTGTCCACCAGCACCTCTCTTGCTCAAACAAGCATCATTTTCCATCCTGGAGGTACACCATGACGGAACTCATTGCCTCACACTTAAAAAAATCATTCAAATCCCGCACCGTAGTACATGATGTAACGCTGCAGATCCGTCAAGGCGAGTGCGTCGGCTTATTGGGCCCTAATGGTGCTGGAAAAACAACCTGTTTCTATATGATAGTCGGCTTACAATCATGCGATGAAGGTCGTATTTTACTCGATGGCAACGAGATCACCAAAGCACCCATGCATCTGCGAGCTCGTCTAGGTATCGGCTACTTACCACAGGAAGCCTCTATTTTTCGAAAAATGACGGTTCGTGAAAATATATTAGCCATTTTACAATTACGCGCTGATCTCACTCATTCAGAGCGTCTTCAGATCCTCGACCAATTACTCGAAGAATTTCATGTCTCTCATTTACATGATCATCTGGGTATGAGTTTATCCGGGGGGGAACGCAGGCGTGTTGAAATTGCCCGCGCCTTGGCAACAGAACCCACCTTTATCCTCCTCGATGAACCATTTGCAGGCGTTGATCCCATCTCTGTGATTGATATCAAGCAGATCATCCGACATGTGTGTAAAAAAAATATTGGTGTCCTCATCACCGATCACAATGTTCGAGAAACGCTGGATATTTGCGAGCGAGCCTACATTGTCAACCAAGGCCGCCTATTATGTGAAGGAACGCCCACTGAAATTTTGGCCAATCAACAAGTACGATCAGTGTATCTTGGGGAACATTTTTCGCTGTAGGTGTTCTATGCTGTTACTCATTGATAATTACGATTCGTTCACTTACAACCTAGCCCACTACTTTCAAATGTTAGGAGAAGAGATCCTTATCAAAACGCACGATGCCCTGACCATCCCAATGATTCAAGCCTTAGCGCCGCGCTATATTGTACTGTCCCCTGGACCTAAAGGACCCAAAGAAGCAGGGATCTCCTTAGACGTCATTACCCATTTTTATCGTGAGATCCCCTTGTTAGGCGTCTGCTTAGGCCACCAATGTCTGGCAGAAGCCTTTGGCGCCGAGATCGGGCCTGCTCCGGACATCATGCACGGCAAAACCTCTGCCATCACACACAACAACACCGGCTTATTTCACGGCCTGCCCTCGCCCTTCATCGCTACCCGATATCACTCACTGGCCGTCGTTAGGGATACCCTGCCCGATTGCTTTTCAATCGATGCTGTCGTTGATGAGACCATCATGGCTATTTCCCATCGAGACTTCCCTTTGTTTGGAGTACAATTTCACCCGGAAGCTATTTTAACAGAACATGGGCTCGCCTTACTGGCCCAATTTTTAAAGTGTATCCCTCATGAAACAGATCTTTGAACAACTGATCTCTAAACAAGATCTCAACCGAGAGCAAATGCAGACCGTCATGCGGCAGTGCTTGAATGGCACACTCTCCGATTTACAGTTGGCTACCTTTCTCGCTTTAATGCGTATGAAAGGAGAAACGTTCGATGAGCTAGTGTCAGCAGCACTTGTCCTACAGGACATGGCACATACCATCGATTTGGGTTCTGATCTCATTGATATCGTCGGGACTGGCGGTGATGGAAAAAATACCTTCAATGTCTCAACTGTTAGCAGCTTTGTAGTAGCAGGGGCCGGTCTTCGGGTCGCCAAACACGGAAATCATGCCACTTCGAGCCGCAGTGGCAGTGCGGATTTACTCCTCAGTGCAGGATTTGTACTCGATCTACCCGATGAGACCCTTCGCTATTGTATGGACCAATGCCATATGGCCTTTTTATTCGGCCCTCACTTTCATCAAGCCATGTGTCATGCACGCCGAGCACGCCAACAATTGGGGATCCGCACCTTGTTTAATTTATTAGGGCCCCTCCTGAATCCTGCACGGGTTACCAAACAAGTCGTGGGCGTCTACGGAAAACAATGGCTAAGACCCATCGCAACCGTGCTGGCGGAATTAGGGAGTGAACATGCGCTCGTCATCCACTCAGCAGATGGTCTTGATGAAATCAGTATTGCCGCAAAAACAGAGGTACAAGAATTCAAAAATGGCCAATTCACGCATTGGACGCTCGATCCCAACGCCTATGGTTTATACCACGCCACCCTCGATGATATTATTGTACAGACTCCAGAGCAAAGTCTCGCCAAAGCCCTCACCGTATTTGCAGGAGAACCAGGTCCTGCCCGCGATATAGTAGTACTCAATGCCGCTGCTGCGATTTATTGTGCCGACAAAGTCGCGCACTATGAAGAGGCACTTCTGCTCGCCAAAGAGGCCATAGACAGTGGTCGTGCTGCTGCTTGTTTCCATCAATTGCGAGATCTTACTCAAACCAAGAAACCAACCATAGCTCCTGTGCCCCCCAACAGTATCCTTGAAAGCATCGCAACTCAAAAAAAAGAAGAAGTAAGACTTGCTAAAAAAGAACGTCCTCTTACCAGTTTGCAGGATGGCAGCGCCTATCCTTTGCGTGATTTTACAGCTGCCTTGCGAGCGAAGAAACCGGCACTCATCACAGAAATAAAACGCGCCTCCCCCAGTCAAGGCCTATTGCGCCAAGACTTTGACGTGACTGCCATTGCTAAAGTCTATGCATCCCATGGTGCTGCTTGCTTATCTGTTTT
>CAMBHM010000206.1 GCA_945867185.1 Legionella genomosp. 1 | reverse complement strand
AGCAGATTTCTTTAAATTTAATCGGCTTTAAAGATCACTATGATATTCACAATTATATTGATTTTATCAACGTCACCACCTTTGATGTCCAAGCAACACTGACTCCTCAAGAAGTATTGCATGTTTTAAAAGAAGGCAATCATCGCTTTTTAAATGATAAGCGGATCCATCGAAGTTTTAACATCGACATCAAATATACAGCAACTACACAACACCCCATTGCCGTTGTCTTAGGCTGCATCGATTCGAGGGTCCCAGTTGAAACAATTTTTGACATGAGCTTTGGAGATTTATTTTGCATTCGCGTGGCAGGTAATGTCATCAACGATGATGTTTTGGCAAGTATGGAGTACGCCTGTGATGTAGTCGGTGCAAAACTCATCGTGGTTTTAGGTCACACCCGTTGTGGTGCTATTCAAGCTGCTTGTGATGGAGTTAAAAAAGGGCATATTACGCAATTGCTGGCAAAAATCAAGCCTGCTATCGATGCAGAAATAGACACCAAAACAGATCGACAAGGAAACAATTTGGCTTTTGTTGATCACGTGACTGAGTTAAATATTGGACATACATTACAAGAAATCTATCAAGGCAGTCCCATTCTGAAGCGTTTGACTGATCAAAATGGCATTGGTTTAGTCGGAGCCTTATATGATGTAAACACCGGGGACGTTCATTTTAAAGATTGTTCGCTTCTGGTTAGACATTTTGGCTCAAAAAAATCCGATTTATTACCTGAAAAACTACAATTACTATTAAAGGACACACCATGCGCGCATCACACTGGCTCTGGGCCACATTAAAAGAAACGCCTAACGACGCGGAACTTATTTCTCATCAGCTGATGTTACGCGCTGGTATGATTCGAAAGCTGGGATCAGGCCTCTACACCTGGCTCCCCATGGGATTAAAAGTGTTGCGAAACGTGGAGCATATCGTTCGCGAAGAAATGAATCGCTCTGGCGCTATGGAAATTTTAATGCCTGCCGTGCAACCGGCTGAATTATGGCAAGAAACAGGTCGATGGGAGGCCTTTGGCGGGCAATTGCTTACCATGACAGACAGCAATGGCAGAGACTACTGTTTCGGGCCGACTCATGAAGAAGTGGTCACTGATCTCTTGCGTCATGAGCTCCACTCTTATAAACAATTGCCACTCAATGTCTATCAAATTCAGACCAAATTTCGCGATGAAATCCGGCCTCGATTTGGGGTGATGCGTGCGCGTGAATTCATCATGAAAGATGCCTACTCTTTTCATATCGATACAGAGTGCTTACAACACACCTACCAGACCATGTACACCACTTACTGCAATATTTTCAACCGATTAGGACTGAACTACCGTGCTGTCGAAGCAGATACGGGGGCGATTGGCGGCGCTGTGTCTCATGAATTTCAAGTCTTGGCCGACTCAGGAGAAGATCTTATTTTTTATAGCGATAAAAGTCCTTATGCCGCCAATGTGGAGCAAGCCACGAGCCTTCCTCCAAAGAAGCCCGTCTCCAAAGACCATGCCGATCTCAAGCTTGTTGCAACTCCAAATCAAAAAACCATTGAATCTGTGGCGCGATTTTTAAACATTCAACCAGCTGAAACCGTTAAAACCATCTTGGTTACAGGCGAAGCAGACTCTATCATTGCACTCGTTTTAAAAGGCGATGACACTTTAAATGAGATCAAAGTAGCCAAGCATCCGCGCGTCAAATCGCCTTTGCAGTTTGCAACGGAGGCCCTAATTTTAGAAAAAACGGGTGCACCTGTAGGATGTATCGGACCGGTGCATCTGTCTATCCCCATTATCGTTGACCAGGCTGCGTTAGCCATGCCCTCTTTTGTATGTGGTGCAAACCAAGAAGGTTATCATTACGAACACGCTACCTGGGAGCGAGATGTCAGAACGTTTGAAACCTATGATCTTAGGAACGTGAAAGAAGGTGATACAAGTCCTGATGGGAAAGGGACCTTGCATTCCTGTCGCGGCATTGAGGTGGGACATGTCTTCCAATTGGGAGACACCTATGCCAAAGCGATGCATGCCAGCGTCATGAATGAATCAGGAAAACCTCAAACCCTGATGATGGGTTGTTATGGTCTCGGCATTTCACGCGTGGTTGCAGCTGCCATTGAGCAACACCATGATGACAAAGGGATCTGTTGGCCAGATAGCATCGCTCCCTTTCAAGTGGTCATCATCCCCCTTCAAGGTCATCGCTCTCCTGCGATCGCCCTTGCTGCAGACCATTTATATACCCAATGTCAAGATCTCGGCATCGATGTCTTATTAGATGATCGCACCGATCGCCCAGGGATCCTCTTTGCCGATAACGACTTAATCGGTATTCCCCACCGACTGGTATTGAGTGAGCGTCATCTAGCCGACGGATTGATTGAATACAAAGGGAGACAAGAGAGCGACCCTAAGATGATGTCGCTTTCAGAGGTGATCACTTGGTTGAATCACTTAATCCTGACTTAATGTTCGTTGTATATAATACGGTCATTAATGAAGGGAACTTTAAGACTATGACTGTATATTCTGATGCGTTAGACGCCTTACAAAGAGAGTTGCTTCGTCTAAATGAGGGCCATGCATTCTCATCCGATCTGACTGTTTTAAAAAACAAAGAAGAAGCTAAGGCTGTTTTTGCCGATCCAGCTGTATGGCCTAAGTCTTTTCCATTGCCTGATGCAAGTAGATATACTGCCCCAAACACCTCTCCTTATCCTCGCAATGTATTATTTGCCTTATGGACTCTTGCTGGCTCTATCAAAAAAATTGCCCTTGCAAGAGGTGGCGTTTTTAGTATAGCCGCCAATACGCCAACCCTTTTGATCTGTTACAAATATATAGATGAAGAAACCTGGGTTCCAAAAATCATTGATGATCTTACTTATCAAGCAAGCCTTGCTTTACAAGTATTTTTGAGGGTTGCTACAACTGACCCTGAAGCAATACAAATCGCCAATAATACACGATCCCTAAGAGTCATAGAAGGATTACAAAGAACATTGGACAATCGACTCACTCATTATGCAGCGCATCTCCAGGAAAGAAGAGAAGAGGCCCTGAGATGGCTTGGTCGAAAAATACTATGGGAGCAAGCCTTAAAACAATTAC
>CAMBHM010000205.1 GCA_945867185.1 Legionella genomosp. 1 | reverse complement strand
GAAAGGATCTCCTCCGGCAGTGTTTTTACCATATTCGGATAAATGATGAAACCACAGGGATTCTCCTCAAGATCATCTATATTGAGGTTTAATAGCAAGTTGAGTTCAGAAATTTTAATCCACAGATCATCACCGGCATATTGTCTTAGTTCAAACAATTTCGAAGGGTAGATAAGCGATTGGATGTCCTCTTTAAACTCGTTTGAAAATGTCGACAAGGCAAGTAGTCTATCTATGGCCCATAATTGTTCTTGCTCATACCCATTGTACAATTTTTTAATGATGAACAGGTGGCCATGTCTTCGAATGGATTCAATTTCACGCAAACAAACCGTCCTCGGCACGTCGAGGGCAGGGACGGTGATTTTTCTTTCCGTTTCTTTTTGTAATAAAGTGTCTCGTTTGGCTTCCAGGCGTTTTAACAGTTTCCGAGGGGTACTGCCGGCTCGGAGTCGTTCTAATTCAGGATCTTCGGAAAGTGCTGCAGCAAGACCTAGAATGTCTGATTCGATGGCTTGTATTTTGTCAGTCAGTTCCATTCGCTTCTGTTGTTTTTTCTCAGCATGTCGAACAAAGGTTGTCTGTCTTTTTGCAATCGATCGCACCAAATTGTCTTCTTCTGTCATGTGATGGCATTCATTTAATTCTGCCATGGTAAGAGGCTCTCTACGCCTTTTGATTTTGGCAAGTGGAGGGAGTGATGCTTTTAGTGCGTTGATTTCAGCTTTTGCTGCGTCTGAAATCCCAGCGATTCTATTTAGAATCTGGGACGCATGATTCGTATTTGCAGGTGTTCGAATCTCACGAACTAAAGGAGCAATGGCCAAAGATCGCCACATGAGTGCAGCATGTGCTGGACGCTGTGACAGACTCAAAAATGCTGCAACGGTCATTTTTTTCATTTTTTGATTTCGGTGTGACAAAAAGGGTACCAAGGCGTTCATTTCATCAGAATGTTGAATGATAATCGCATGAGAAACGTGTTTTTCAGCGAGAAAAATAAGGATGTTCGCAACGCGATCCCGATAGATTTCTTGACGGAGCAATTGAACAAACGGTCGCATTTTTTCGGGATCATGAATGGGCAACAAATGGGGCCGCGCTAAAAATATCAGTGCCGCTTTTTCAGCTTCCTGCGGAATAGACAAAGCTGCTTCGAGGAATGTAGCGCCCCCTGCCGCGAAAAAAAATCGACTGTTTTTTTCTTGATTTAAAAGATTAAAAAGTCCCTGGCGTGTTTCGGGGTTATTTTTAACGAATGCTAATAGAACACGCATTTGTTTTGTGTTGGAGAGGTTGATGCAATCTGGACAACTGTCAGCGCAAAATAAAAACAATTTGCTGGCGATCGATTGTACCCATTCGGAAGTATTTTCCAGTAGGAAAAAATGGTCCACTTTGAGCGCTAAAGTGAGCATAGGTATTAGATCAGGATGAGTCTTAACAAGATCTTGCAATTGCGCCAAGATAGAACAAAGCAACGTAGACTCTTTTTCACGAATCGCAAGCCGTGATAAAATGGGCATGATCACTCGAGCCATCGAAAGATCGAGGGCTATATGCTGGCAATGAGAAATAATTAGGCACACTTTGTCTTTAGAATCGTCGTCACAAGCTGGACTAAGACATTTTAGCAAAATGTCGCTCTGCCTGCGATCACTTTCGAAGCCATGACTTCCTCTGATCACGCGCTCCAAAGCACTCAATGCGGGAAGTTTGAAATAGGGCGACTCATTTTCATCAACCAGTTCGAAGAGTCTAGAAATAACAACTGGCTCGAGGAGCGCTCTTGTTGCGTATGGGTTCTCTGAAAGTGCTTCTAAAGTCATGAGTATATCAGGCTGTATTTTTCTTTCCGTAGGACTTACGAGACTGAGTAGTCTTGGGACTATCTTTAAATCTTCGGTTTAAAACGAAGGAAGGCCTAGGATCGCCGTGGTGATTATGGATTATCTAGTAATCTATAGTCTAGATCTTTTAATAGGTTATGCATCATGTTTTGCATGAGTGGAATAGATTGATGTGCGGACTGCAGGGCATTTAAAAGGATTGTATTATCCTCAATATATTCGTGAACCATTTGGTTTCTTAATTCTCTGATACGAAGCCATTCTTCCGTGGAGGAGAGGAGCCCTAATTGTTCAGCTTTATTCAAATTGTCAATCAATGCCGCGGGTTGTTCTCCGAGTACCTTTATCCATAAAGGTAATAGCTTCTGACCCAGTGTATCTTGAAAACGTCCAAACCGACTCCCGAAGGCCTCGACTGTTTCTGAAAATGCTTCATCTGTTGCTAAACTCTTCACTTTATTGATCGTTAAAAGGTTCTTAAAGGTCTGTTCATCAGAATAAGTTAAATGTTTAAACTCTTTTTGAACAACTTTTTTAAGAAACAGAACTCTAGCATGGATATCTTCTGAGATCACAATATCACTCCAGTTTGTTTTGCAACATCATGAATGGGCTGATGCATCAAATTTGGTGCCGACAGTAAGAGATCCATTTTGCGATCACCGAGTGCCATTTTTAATTTGGCCAAAAGGTGCGCTTTAAGATCTGCTGGATTTTCAAGAAAGGTTTGGCTTTCAATGAGAAGATCGATATCACCTCCGCGTTTTTTCTCATCGACGCGGGATCCAAATAGAATCACAATCACCTTCTCGCCCAAAACGCTTCTGATCACTTCCAAAATGATTTTTCTTTGATTTTCAGTGATACGCATGTGATGTGGTCATCGATAAGAAAAGAAGAACAATTCTAACATAGACGGACACCCAGGGGTAAGGACTGTTATTGTAGAAGATTATCTAAACATTATTTTTCCTAGAAAACCAGTGCGCCAGAAGCATTCCGATAAGAATGAACACTCCTGAAAAGAGCATCACCGAATGAAATCCGTGTAGGAAAGCTTGTTTAAACAGAGGGATTAACGTGTGGGATAACGTGCCAAGTTTCGCCCCAACCGCTGCTTCGTCGCTTGAGTTGGTTAATAGTTGATGGACCAGCATTGATTGGCTTGGATCGAGATGGATTGCATGATGTTCAAGTAATCTTTTCATGGCGTGGACTTCCGATCGATTAAAGATCACACTGACCAAGGCAATCAGTATGGCTCCTCCAATATTCCACGCCGTAAACATTATCCCCACAGCA
>CAMBHM010000204.1 GCA_945867185.1 Legionella genomosp. 1 | reverse complement strand
CTGCTGTGAAATAAAATGCTGTATCTTGCGTTTCCTTATATGCAAGACTCAAATTATAAGCACATGCGCGTAGTACATGAACCAGTTCTTCCGTATCAAATTTTTTTAAACGTGCGATGAAAGTCATTTCCTGCTCCTAAAAAAGATCCAGATTACAAGTAACAACCTTTCAGACCGAGTCCTGCGAGATTAAACTTGTAATATTTCATTTTGTATCACTATTTGATACAAAATAATAGTCATATATCAAAAATAAATATTTTTATGTTCCTTTTTATTCATTTAAGATACTATTGTGCAATACAGGGCTCTAAGAGAAAAAGGCAATAATCTGAATAGGAAAAACACTAATATTGAGCAATCTATCGTTGGCAATCGCATTAAAAGTGTCAGGATGCTAGCTGGCTACAATAGAAAAGAGTTTTCAGAGAAAACCGGCATTAGCGCTGCAACTTTAAGGATCTGGGAGAACCCATTTTCTGATAGACAAGGCATTACTGAAAATGGTGTAGTGCGTTTAATGCAAGCACTCAAAGCCTGTGGAGTTTTATGTTCTAAAGATTGGCTAATAAATGGGTTAGGCCCAGGGCCTTCACTAATAATGGATAGAAGCTCCATTCTCTCGCAGGCTCTCCAAGACATTACATGGGGTGAAGAGGAATCTATATTCAAAGATATTCAATCTTTTAAAGCAAACAATATAAATCCAGTCGTAACTATGATTACAGATGATTCCATGACGCCATTTTACTTTTACGGTGACTATGTAGGTGGGTCAAAAAAAAACGGAGCAAACATACACCAGTTCGTGGGATCTCACTGTATAGTAGAATTACAGCATACAACGGTCATTAGAGGAGTTAATCAGTGTCTTACAAACAACAAATACATTCTTTCTACGCCGAATATAAATCAGTCCATCACAAGCCAGATTATCTATGATCCGGAAATAATAACCATCGCCAAAATTGTTTGGCATAGAAGCAAAGAAAACAGCAGCACAACTATCGTTTAAAACTGTGTGTCATAATAACCAAAATGGAATTTAATAATGTCTTTCAATATAAATTTTAAGATCGCCCATTACAACGATGAACAACAAATTGAGTTTTACTCAATTTTTAAAAACCTTTCCCATACAGTAGGCTGCTATTATATGGGCTATATTTTAGAAGATTTAGAAACGAAAACCAGGCTTGGCTTTACAACGAACAGGGACCTTCAAAATGTGTATATTGAAAATAACATGATTGAAGAATGTCATCTTTGGAGCAGAGTATCTAACTATTACTCAAACACCAACAAAGCCCACCTGATACTACCTTGGTTAATGATCAGGCCTGAAACAAGCAAGCAAAAAGACTTAATTCTATTTCGTGAGGAACACGGTGTTGGCCAAGATGGGGTAAGTTTTTGCACGAGAACTGATAGGTATCGCGAATATTTATATTTTGCTCCGGAAAAAAATGAGCTCCGATTTTTACAGCATCTTAGCGCTAATATGCATCTAATCCGAGCCTCCACTCATTATTTTAGATTTTCTGCCCTAGCCAATATCGCGAACAACAAGACATCAACAAATTTTCTATTTTTCGGAGAGCGCGAATGAAACATCATCCAAGAACAGATAATGGTTTTTCTTTCTCAACTATAACACCAGTAAGAATCACTGACATCAATTATGGGAATCACCTTGGCCACATTGGACTGATAGGTATGTTTCATAATGCACGTGTATTATTTCTGAATCAACATGGATTTGATGAAATGAATATTTCAGGTGCTGGGTTAATCTTGTTAAATTCAACTTACTCCTTTATAAAAGAAACCTTTTTCAATACGACTTTACATGTCAGTGTAGGCATCAATGAATTGAGCAAGTCAAGGTTGTGTTTTTTATATAAAGCAACCGATCAAAAAACCGGAGTAGACGTGGCAAATGGGCAAGAAGAGTTTGCATACTTTAACTATGAAAAAAGAAAAATCATGAGAATATCCGGCCAATTCTTGGATTTTTGTAAAAATGCACAGAAAAACAGTTGTTCACCCTAAGGATGTCCTAACCTACCAGTTCTCGAACAACAGCCTGATCAGAAAAATCAAACCGCTCTTTACCAATCAGCTGGTACGCCTCATGTCCCTTACCTGCTATCAATAAAATATCCGTTGGGCCCATACTATGAAGAGCCTCTTCAATGGCTTTGGCGCGATCCAACTGAACACGCGCCACAACACCAGGTTTTAAACCCTGTTGAATCTCTTTGGCTATAACTGCCGGATCTTCTGTACGGGGATTGTCATTGGTGATCATCACCAGATCAGCGTATTGGCTAGCAATGCGCCCCATCATCGGTCGTTTGGCCCTATCACGATCTCCGCCACACCCCATCACAACCGCAAGACGCCCTTGCTTTAATTGCGTCAACGTCGTCAAGACATTCTCCAACGCATCCGGTGTATGCGCATAATCTACAATCACACAAGGAGATTTAGAAACCACCTCCATGCGCCCAGGTGAAGCGTGCAACTGAAGCATCACGGCCAATGCATCAGCAGGTGCTACCTCTGAGGCCAATAAGCTCGAAAACACCGCCAAGGTGTTATACACATTAAATGTTCCCAAAACCTTCACTGCCAAATCATAGCTTCCCCAAGGAGAGCTCACAGACAGTGTGGTCCCAGTTAAACTGATCTGCCATCGCATCGCCCGTACATCGCAAGGGTTATGCAACCCATAGGTAATAGGACGCGTAGTCGTCGAGATCTTCTCTAACATCCTCAATCGATACGCATCATCTTGATTAATAATGGCACACTTCAGAGAAGGAGTTGCAAACAGCGTACTCTTGGCCTCTGCATAAGCGTCCATCGTCTGATGAAAATCCAAATGCTCATGACTTAAATTGGTATATATAGCAGAATAAAAATCAATTTTATCAACACGACCTTGACACAACGCATGCGACGACACTTCCATACACACTTGTTTTATTCCGCGCTGGTGAAACTCATATAAATACCGCTGCAGCGCCAACGCATCAGGGGTCGTATTGGATAACGCTTGTAAAGCACCCACCTCGCCCTGACCTAAGGTCCCAATATAGGCTGAACGTTGTCCCAGCAACCCATACGCTTCTGCCAATTGATGCGCAATGGTCGTTTTTCCATTTGTTCCAGTAACCCCTGTCACAGACAGC
>CAMBHM010000203.1 GCA_945867185.1 Legionella genomosp. 1 | reverse complement strand
TTGGATCTCGGTAACAAGTCCTACGACATTGGCGATTCACTCAGTCTCAGCCTTAAATTATCATTTTGCATGGGCTGGTACCGATCGCAATCCTAATAGGAAAGCTGCAAGTGGCACTTATGGTTTGATCGGATTGAGTGGTTCTTCGTGGTCTGTTGCTTCAACACCATCGGCGCCAAAAACGTCTGGTATCATCAGGGGCATTAAAACGGTGTCACAAAGTGATGCTTGGGCCGTGGGACCAGAATTTGATGGCAGTCATTTTTCTTTACTTCATTATTCAGGGGGGGCTTGGTGTTTACTTGCCAACAGCAATAATGGAACTTGTGGTGCTACCTATTATTTACCAGCGGATAGTTATCCAGGGGATCAAGACTTATTCGATGTAGACATAGTAGATACCAACGCGGATGGCGTTGGGGATTTTGGGTTTGCGGTTGGGGGGACATCAAGTGGTGCTGTTCAGACTCATTTGTTACATTTTGTGGCGCCTCGATGGTCTAAAGCGGTGCTGAGCTTACCCAAGGTTAGACGCTTAAATGGCGTTAAAGTCATCAAAAATGGAAACAGCACGCCCATTGAAGCATGGGCTGTGGGTGAATCTGTCCCTTCCAACAGAGGCAAAATCATTCGATGGAGTGCAGGGGTGTGGAGCGAACTATTTGAAACCACAGCGCCCATGAATCAGGTCGATATGTTGGGGACAGGAACTGCAACATTTGGTGTTGCTGTGGGCGTGAGTGGCGCTGCTTATCTTTACAACGGGAGCACTTGGTCAGGTACGTCCTTAGGGACTTCCAACACACTTAATGACGTGGTAGTTTTAAGCGCTACTGATGTGTGGGTCGTTGATGCAAGTGGGAATCGATACCATTATGATGGAACGAGCTGGACGCTTATCAACACGGGCGCCACTTCAACCAGTCTCAATGCTGTCAGTGCTGTATTCCCGGAAACGACACCCACCAGTTCTTGGTATGATCTGATCAATTGAGGGGAGAGTATACATCTCCGTCTGACCTACGATAAACTGTTGAAGGGATGATGTGATTGGGATACGGGATGTTTGGGTTTCGGATAAAAGAGGCGTCGCAAGCCTCATTCACGTTATATTTAGACGCTAAAAGTTATAGCATGGCATCGGTCGATGCACATCGTCGCGTTCTTTTTGCTGAAAGCCGAGCGTTGAAAGAAAAAAATGATCCCTTGTTAGAGCGATCTCTTGCCGGCGATGTTGAGCGTTTGTGGTTGATAGGCAAGTCATGTCGGGTAATTCTCGCGTCAGGACTTTATCAATTGTTGCTTATGGATGCCCCCAACGTGTCGGATGATGAAATGGCCAAAGCACTCAAGTGGCAGTTGAAGGGCCAAATAGACTATCCTCTCAATGATATTGTCCTCTATACCCTCCAGGTTCCCCTGCACGGTACGGGGGGGCAAAGAAAGAAAGTATTTGTGGCCATCACGCAGCTTTCACAATTAAAAACCCGTTTAGCGATGCTTGAAAGGGTTTGTCTCGATGTCAGATCGGTGCATATTTCAGAGCTTTCACTTGTTAAATTGGTAGCCATCATGCCTCATGATAACCAATTTCCTATTATGGTGATCAGTTGGCATGAAACGGTTTGTCAGATTCACGTTTTATTTCAAAATGAGTTGTTTCTCGTGCGGGAATTGCCACTAAGCTCTGGACTTATTTTGAAAGACACCACCACGTCACAGCATCTCCTTCTTGAGCTGCAACGAAGCTTTGATTATTGTCAAGTGGAGTTAAAATTGCCTGAGATCAAACAAGTTCTTCTAACGCCTAGCTTTTATGGTGATGAAGAATTATTGGTTTATTTAAATAAAGAACTTGGAAAGGAGATCAAATGGATAGATTTAAATACCCTTTTTACCCTAGAACGTCCTCTCTCGATGAAGGAGCAGTCAGATGTATTGTTCTGTCTAGGGGGGGCTGTTGCTTTAGAAAATCAATAAGAACGCTTTCAAGCGTCATCATGTATGGATGAAAACGCCAATTTTTTAAATGCGCTGCCGAGGACGCCTCTTTTTCTTCCAGCAACTTGGATTATGCTTGCGGTTGGCTTATGGCTTGTTTTTTTTATTGTGGTGTCGGTAGGTTTTCAAATGGATCTTGTCCACCATAAACGTCAATTGGCAACGATGCACACTGAAAGTCAACGGGAACTGACGCTCTTTCAAAAAAAAGCCAAAGAATTTCCACAATTGGCCTTAGAGATGCCATTGATTCGGCAGCTGCAAGAAAGTAAACAGCAAGTTTTGGAAAAGAAAAAGATCTATGATCAATTTACACATGCGATGCTTCGACATCGATTCTCTGATGATATGCGATCATTAACGCATGATTTACCGAAAGGCCTATGGATAACCCACATAAAAATCAATCAAAACAACAATCATATATCATTTATGGGTTACGCCTTAAAACCGGTGCTTGTTTCTTTGTTTTTACAAAAACTATTGGGTTCTAACAATTTCAAAAACATTGACTTTGATTTGTTCACGGTTAAAAAAGAGACAGAAGAAGGTGTTGATTATGTTACATTTGAAATCACCAATGATCAATTAACACTTTTAAATGAGGGTGATAAACCAAAGTGAAGACATTGCTTGTCAAATTTCGTCCGATGTTCCAACGGCGGTGGCTCGTACAACTGAATCGTCGATTGATATTTAAAATTGACCGATGGAAATGGTATGAACGAACCTTCTACTTGATATTGCAGTTTTCCGGAATTCTATGTTTTTGGTTATTGACTTTTTATTTTCCAGGTGAAAGGGAATTGAATAAAGTGGAATCTCTGCTCCAGAAAGAGTCCAAACAAATTCAAGTTCTGAAGGAAAAGCGTCGATGGATGGAGCTTCTTTCAAAAGATGAAACAGCCCAAGATCTTATCAACAACATAAAGTTATTAGATGAGGAGAAGAAGCGGATTGAAGTCGAAATTACGCGATATGAATATCGTTATATCGGGGAAACGCAACTGGCTCACCTGCTCTATTCGTTACTTCATCCATCAGATGGAATTATCCTTTTAAGTTTCTCAAATGAAGCGCATGTCGAAGCTCCCCAACCCAGCACCGTGCCCTCTTCATCAGGTGTGCAGCAAACACAACCGAAGAAGACAGTATCTTCTGCCCCTCATGTTCTGAAACCCATGAAGAAAATGTTATATACCTTGATCTTAAAAGGAGATTATTTTTCAATCTTGCACTATTTAGAACGC
>CAMBHM010000202.1 GCA_945867185.1 Legionella genomosp. 1 | reverse complement strand
GACTGGCAGCACGCAGCGTAACGTGCTAGGGTTTCAGCACCGGCTTTCATGGCAGTGAAGCTCGGGGTGCTTTCTGAAATGGTGTAAACATTGCGCCATTTTGCAAATTTTGCGCCTAACTGCTTGTAAGTCAGGAGACGTTCTTTTAACCCATCTAGCCCTTGGGTGACTTTTTCACCATCGGTATTGGCCAATTCAACGAGTCCTTGATCTACTTTGATGCCAGGTAAAATGCCTTGATTGATGAATAGCTCGGCGATAGGGGTGCCGTGTGCGTCTTTTTGATGAAACGTTTCTTCAAATAAAATCACCCCGTTGATGTAATCGCTTAAATGATCGGTTGTAGCGAGTAAAAGCCGATACTCTCGACGGTTGGGTTCTGTATTTTCAACACCAATGGCAGCGAATCGTTTGCCGATTGTGCCATTGCTTTCATCTGCGGCCAAAATGCCTTTGCCGTCTTGTAGCATGTGATCCATGGTGGTTGCTAATTCATCGTAATGCATGATTTTATTGACTCCTAGGGTTGATACTTATTTTGAAATATATTTTTCTCGTATGATTCGTTGTGTAGCGAACCCTTGATCAGTCAGTAAGGTGAACGCTTCGTCAATCATACTGGGATTTCCACATAAATAAACTAGATCTTCTGTGGGATTGAGTGCTAAATCAGGAAAAGAAAGTTGTGCGTGTCCGCGATACTCTTGTTTGCTCGGATCGATTTCCTTGGCCTGACTCAGTTGTTTTCTCACTTGAACTTGCGGGTGTTTTGCTGCAAAGGCGGCAAAGTCTGCCTCATACAGTACATCCTCTTGAGTTTGCACGCCTTGTATGATCACAATAGAAAGAGAGGGATTCGTGTGCAGGTGTTCTGTGAGTGATGGAATCATAGCACGGTAGGGGGTGATGCCTGTGCTTGTTGCAATCAAAATATATCGTTTCGGGATCTCATTTTTGAGGATCAGTCTTCCAAAGGGGCCCATGACAGTGATGGACTCGGAGGGGGTAAGATTAAAAAGAAACTCAGTGCCGGGGCCTCCTTCGCGATAGCCCGCTGCAAATTCGATACGATTGTTTTGTGTGGGCGCATTGGCGATACTGTAACTTCTTCGAAGTGTTTGCCCCTCTCGTTCAAATTGGACGGTGATAAATTGTCCAGGTAGATAGTTGAAGGGGGGGGTCATGGTGGAGTGGAACACGAAATGTTTGACTGTAGGGGTGATCCAATAGGCGTCTTCTAGAACAAGGGGAAATGTATTGATGGCCATGACGTCGTCTTTGTTTGTAGGAATGGCTTTAATATAGGGGAAAAAAAATGGTTTGCAAGTCGATTGCTGAAAAAAATGCTTTTTTTATGACCGTGTGCGGCGTTTATGAGTACTGATTGGGTTGTCATGCTCGGCAATTTGAGCGGATCCTTCGTTGCGGTTCAAACACTGCTTGCTGGGTTTGCTTATTTGCTGGGGCTTCTTCTTGTGATCATCGCCCTTACTAAATTTCAATCTCTTGGAGACTCGCATGGTTCTCAGGAAAAAATGTCGGTCCCTATGGCGTATTTGTTGGGTGGGGTAGCGCTTATTTTTTTGCCCTCGACGATAAGTGTATTATCCAATACGGCTTTTGGTGTAGGGAATGTATTACAATATATCCCTTATGATCCCCATAGTATTTATAATTCAGTAGGGATCCTAGTTCAAACGGCTGGTTTGATTTGGTTTATTCGAGGATGCATATTATTGATTCATGGTAGTGAACCTGGCGCACAAGAGGGACCTAAAGGGTTGGCTTTCCTTGCTGCTGGCATATTAGCGATGAATTTTAACTGGACGATGGGGCTGATCAATTCGATTATCACTTATTTGATGCAGTTGCTTTAGGATCTGTTACAAGCGCTTAGAACGTTTTTTTGCATCAAGGCGTTGTTTCCGAACACGAGAGAGGGCCATCAAGGTTTGTAGAGGGCCTGAGCACCCATACAGCAGGAATCCGGTGAACAATACGATGGATGGATTTGCAGCAATCGCGACAAAGAAGATGACGATCAAGAGTAGATGTAAAAAAGGAATTTTCCCTTTAAAATCGAGCTCTTTAAAACTGTAATACCGGATATTGCTGACCATCAGGATGGCTGTTGCAGTAGCGAGGCCTGCTGCCAAGCAGGCTATAAATAGGTGTGACCATTCGTTTTGGTAGCAGATCCAAGTGAAAGAAGAGACGATGGCGGCGGCGGCGGGACAGGCGAGCCCCTGAAAGTATCGTTTGTCTGCTGTTTCCACTTGCGTGTTAAAACGGGCCAATCGTAAAGCGACTGCTGCCGTATACAGGAAGGCGATGAGCCAGCCTAGCTTGCCCAAATGTTGTAGGTTCCAGCTATATAATAAGATGGCAGGAGCAACCCCAAACGTGACCATATCAGATAAACTATCGTACTGTGCTCCAAAGGCGCTTTGTGTGTTGGTCATACGTGCAATTCGGCCATCTAATACATCTGCAATCATCCCAATGAAAATCGCAATGGCTGCGGCTTCATATTGGGTTTTTAAAGAAGAGAGAATAGAATAAAAGGCCGAAAATAAACTTGCGGTTGTGAGCAGGTTAGGTAATAAATAAATGCCTGAATGACCTTCTCGTTGCCTCACTACCTACCCCTTGTTCATTCGTCAGTCCGGCTGATACTAGCATAAAAAGGATAATTTAGGAACAAGCCAGATCCCACAAGGACATTTAGAGGGGACATGTATGCTATACTAGCGGCATTCCCTCGACTATGTAGCCAAATGACTGAGTCTGATAGTAAAAAAATTGTGATAGAAGGTATTACTGCTGAGGGAGAGCAGTTTCGCCCGAGTGATTGGGCGGAACGCATGAGCGGGACGATGGCAAGTTTTAAAAACAGTCGGATCCTGTATTCCCCCTTGTTGCAACCCAGTGTGAACCATGAAGGGTATAAATGTGTGTTGCTTGATCCTAAGTTAAAAGAGTCTAGCCCTGAAGTGTACCAAGCTATTTTAGAGTTTGCTAAAACGAATCATTTGACGATCTGTGGTGAAGAGGAGGGTGACTAGTGCTTAAAGGTTGACGAGGCACTAGAAACTGAAGTAAGCATTGTATATTTTTTCATAGGTGCCATCTTTTTCCATGTCTAGTATGGCTTGGTTGATATGGCGGATGAGCGTCTCTTCGCCTTTTTTCCCCATGACCGCGTAGCCATCTCCAATGGGGATGCTTTTACCTATCAGCTTGAACGCTTGCGTATTGTTGGTAT
>CAMBHM010000201.1 GCA_945867185.1 Legionella genomosp. 1 | reverse complement strand
TCTGAGCAGCCATCACTCCAGGCGAATCGGCGCGAAATTTAATAACTTTTTTATAAGCAGATGTTGGATCAAATCGCAATGGATTCATGAATTCGACGCCCGCTGGGGCACCTCGACAACTTCGTGGTAGAGGTTTTTTTCGTCCGTCCTCGTTGAAGATACTCCTCAGAATTTTTAACACGTCGTTTCGGTACGTAAGGAACAACCTTACCACTTAAAGAGACAAATTTATGTGTCGCCACCCGCTTATCTCTATAAGGATCTCTTAATGTTGCACGCTTAGAATAATCTTTCATATGAGATAAAAACGTCCCCCAATAGCTAGGAGCGATGATTTTAAACAAGGTTTTATTCGCATTAACCAACCCTTGTATACCTGCAAGGGGGTCTTCCCAGATCTCTTTTGGATAGAGTACCTCAAACGCCTGCGAGCAACCCGTTTTAAGCAATCCCGCTTTTTTTAAATCTATTGCTACCCTTACAGCAGGATGATTAAGCGACAGTGCCTTGCTTAAAGCAATATAATTTCTTGCATCCAAACCTTCAGAAAAAAGAAGCCTCGCGATCTCATACGAATCGCTTTTTTGATCGATCACTGTACCTTTGTTAGTAACAATTCCAGACATCATCGCTCCGAATTGCTCAGCCCCCCATTTTTAAATTGTAGCATATTTACTCAATAACAGATAATTATGTTCAAATTTATCAAAAAAGATAGATCGCCAATCCAAATAGCAACAATATTAACCCTGTGATCTACTTGCACAATGAGTCACACAATGGATACCGACCGTACCAAACTCATCGCTGATCACTTTTGCATCTAGATTTTTCATCTATTTTTTCTATAACAAAATCATCGATTAATTTCATTGCGATACTAAGTGCCATGGAGGGTAGGCCTGGTAATCTATCATACTTGTACCAACCGGCGTCTTCAATTTCATCTTGATCCATTGTGATTTCGCCAGTCTCATAATCAGCAGTGAATGCCATCATCAATGAATCAGGAAAAGGCCATGGCTGTGAACCACAATATAATAAATTTTTTATGGTTAGCCCCACCTCTTCTTTGACTTCACGATGCACGGCTTCTTCAATGCGCTCCCCTGCATTAACAAACCCAGCAATAAGACCATAAATACCAGGTGGGAAATGAGGACCTCTTGCCATAAGTAGATGATCTTCTCTTTTAATTAATACAATAATGGATGGTGAGATGCGTGGAAAAAAGTTTAGCCCACAAGTTGTACATTTGCGTTCAAAATCCTTCGCTTGTTGCGTAGTTAAGGAGCCACAGCAACCGCAGAACTGGTGGTTCTTGTCCCAATTCATGATGGAGTAAGCTTTGACAGCTAAACCATACATATCAAGATCAAATAAAGGCAATGCTTGGCGTAGTGTTAGGGAATGAAGCGTATCAGGAATAAGGGCTTCTTTGTTCACTTCGGCACAATAATATTCTATCTTATTAAGCTTGCCAAGTTGAAAGCGATTTAGAAAATACGGTGCAATTGATGCGCACTCTGTAAAGCCTGGCAAGGCGTTATCTTTCTTTAATAACAGCAGTGTATTGTTTTGAAAGATAAACCAATAGGCCATGCGTTTTCTTAAAGCAGGGTGTTTTGAAAGTTTTTCCAAAAATAATTTATCGTCCATACAAGTACATCCATTTCTAATGAATGTACTTTTTAACCCACTCTCCTCCGTTTTTCAAGATTAAAATGGGCGCTATACTGCGAGAGGTTACAATCTAACGTTTTAAATGCGAAATCAAGGTCATAAGACGCACGCGGGCAGGCTTTTAGTTTTCATGAGGTGGCCCGTGCGCCAAGAAGGCGCACTTATGATTAGGTAATGTTTTGGCATTGACAATTTTTTTAAAAAAGTAGACTCTTAACTGTCACCAGGGGTGCTTTGGTTTGTTAAACAAGGCTGAGAAACACCCTAATAACCTGCTCTGGGTAATACCTGCGGAGGGAGAGTGCATTGTATTGTCGGGGTTATTCTATTCTGACGACTGATGGCTTTTTCCCGCTTGATTTTTTTTGAGGAGAAAAGCCATGATTGTTAATGATTTACGTCTTTGTTTGGTTACAAATATTCTAGACCAACCATTCCCTTGTTATAAAACCTTTTTGTTGCAAGCCATTGAAGGCGGTGTAACGTCTGTACAACTCCGCTCAAAAATGCTAAATCACGTTGATTTCCACGCGTTGGCTTTATCATTGAAATTGTTTCTTTCACCCCTAAATATACCCCTGATTATAAATGATCATGTTGATATTGCGGTTACCGTTGATGCCGATGGCGTTCATATCGGGCAATCTGATTGTGCACCAACTGACGTTAGAGAACAGTTGGGCCGAGACAAGTGGATTGGTTTGTCCGTTGAAACGTTATCAGATCTTGAGCGGGCCAATGCACTGGATTGTATCGATTACATCGCAGCCAGTGCGCTATTTCCAACACAAACCAAAACCGTTTGTAAAACATATTGGGGGCTGGCTGGTTTACAAATATTGGTTGATCATTCAAGGCATCCGGTTGTTGCCATTGGTGGTATTAATAAAAAAAATATCAAAGATGTCATGCATTGTGGTGCTGCTGGTGTAGCGGTGGTTAATGCGATTCATGATGTTCCAAATCCAGCACAAGCCGCAAGGGATTTAATCCATGCAATGTCTGGAGCTTGTCATGTATAACACAACACATGAAATAGTGACAAACATCAAACAATCCAAGCCGTTGATTCTTAATATTACCAATGAAGTCACCATGGGTTTTGTGGCGAATGGATTACTTAGTATTGGAGCCTCACCCGTTATGAGTCGAGCGCCTCAGGAAGCGATGGATCTGGTAACAATATCGAAGGCTGTGTTGATTAATCCTGGTACGTTGAATGATGCGTTTATTCTGTTGTGCAGGGAGGTCTGTATGGCCGCAAATGAGCTGGGTAAACCATTGATTCTAGATCCAGTTGGCGCGGGTGCCAGTCAATATCGAACCCTGCATTGCAGGCGGATGCTTGAGGAATTTAATCCGGCTATTATCCGTGGTAATGCGAGCGAAATCATGGCGCTGTTGGGCAAAGCGCTATCTACCAAAGGTGTTGATAGCGTGATGGACGTGCAATTGGCTGTTGAAAGCGCACAGACCTTGGCTCAAAAACACAATACCACTGTGGTCATCAGTGGCGCGGTTGATGCTATTGTTGATTCCAACGGTGTAGAATATGTTAACCATGGGTCCTCGATTATGCCAATGATA
>CAMBHM010000200.1 GCA_945867185.1 Legionella genomosp. 1 | reverse complement strand
ATCTTGCTTAAACTCGGCATACCCCCTAGAATTCTAGTCTTTGTGAATAATGGTGGGAGTAACGCATGGGGTGGAATGAGCCGGAGCAAGGCAAGGATCCATGGAATGGAAAGGGCAAACCGCCGGATTTAGAGGAGGCTTTAAAACGCCTTCAGTTAAAACTCAAAGCTCTTTTTCGAGGTGGTTTATCCAAAGGGCCGGTAGAACCCCCTACAACCCCTTCTAATAGAGGTGTTTTGTCTGGTCTTGTTGCGGTGGCTATCCTCTTTTTATGGGCGTTGTCTGGTATTTTCATTGTTGATCCCGCTGAACAAGCAGCTATTTTACGGTTTGGGAAGTATGTAGAAACCGTCGGCCCTGGCCCGCATTGGATCCCTCGATTTATTGCTTCTAAAATTGTTTTGAATGTGGATAGGGTCTCTGATTATTCCTATTCAGCTCAAATGCTTACAAAGGATGAAAATTTGGTGTCGGTGGCGGTAGCTGTGCAATATCGAATCGGTGATTTACAAGAATATCTGTTCAATGTGGCCGATCCTGAAGAAAGTTTGCAGCAAGCGACGTCTAGCGCATTACGACAAGTGGTGGGCACTACAACGTTGGATCAGTTGATCACCGAGGGACGAGAAGCCTGGGGAAACAGTGTACAGGATTCGTTGGTTAAAATTTTGAATATTTATAAAACAGGAATTATCATTGTCAATGTATCTCCACAACCGGCTCGTGCGCCTGAAAATGTGCAAGATGCGTTTGATGATGCCATCAAAGCGCAGGAAGATGAAAAACGGTTTAAAGAACAAGCGCAGGCCTATGAAGCGCGGGTGGTACCGATTGCTGAAGGAAACGCAAAACGGGTATTTTCAGAAGCCAAAGCGTATGCAGAGCAGGTGGTGCTACGTGCCTTAGGCGAGACCTCTGAATTTTTAGCATTACTACCTATCTATGTGCGCGCCCCTGGTGTGACGGGAGATAGGATGTATTTGGAAACCATGCAAGCCATTTTTGCTCGCAACCCGAAGGTGTTGATGGGAGGGAAAGCGGGCAGTATGCTGTACCTGCCCCTTGATAAACTAACCGCGCCAACCACGGTTAGCGCAGAGAATAATACTTCGAAATCGGTTCGAGTGGTGAATGAAGGGGCAGATAATTCTAACTTATTCGATGGCCGTGAACTCGTCCGTCCGACGGAACGTCAAGGGAGAACCCAGTGAAGCCTGCAACCCAAATAACCCTAGGTGGGGCTCTTTTAATCGCCCTGATGATCATGATTACGAGCGTCTTTACGTTGATGCAAGGGCAACATGCCATTTTATTGCGCCTTGGCCGGTTGGTGGAGGATGCAACCACGCATCAAGCCAAAGTACTGGCGCCCGGATTACATGTGAAGATGCCTTTTATTGAAAATGTACGGGTTTTTGATACGCGGATCCAGACCTTGGATATCAAATCTTCTCGCATCGTAACCAAAGAAAAGAAAGACGTGATCGTTGACTATTATGTCAAATGGCGCATTGAAGATTTGGCGCGTTATTTCAAATCCACTGGGGGCAATCAGTTTAAGGCGGAAACCTTACTGGAGCAGCAATTAAACACATACTTGCGAGCACAATTTGGTAAACGCTCGATTTCAAATGTGGTGTCTGGTGGCCGTGATGACTTGACCGAAGTGTTACGAGAGCGTGCGGAACAACAAGCCGGGCAATTGGGGATCCATGTAGTGGATGTCCGTATAAAAGGCATCGAGCTACCGGCGAACACCAGTAATGCGGTCTATCAACGGATGCGGGCAGATATGCAAAAAATAGCCAATCGGCACCGAGCCGATGGGCATGCAGCAGCGGAAGCCATACAGGCCAATGCAGATGCTACAGTCACGGTATTGTTGGCCAAAGCGCGAAGTGATGGGCTGATGGTGCGGGCGAAAGGGGAGGCCAAAGCAGCAGACATGTATGCTGCAGCTTACGGGCAAAATAAAGCTTTCTTCTCCTTATATCGCAGCTTGAAAGCCTATGAGTACAGTTTTAAGGGCAAGCACGATGTGTTGGTCCTTGATGAGAGCAGTCCCTTTTTCACTTACTTTAAACGGGATTTATTAAAAGACAATGGCACATTGACGAAGCATTCTTAAAGAAATATGGGTTTATTATGAGCAAAAATGTAGTAGTAGTGGGTACACAGTGGGGCGATGAAGGCAAAGGTAAAGTAGTGGATCTGCTGATGGAGCAGACTCGGGTCGTGGTGCGTTACCAAGGGGGGCATAACGCGGGCCATACGCTCAAAATCAAAGGCGAAAAAACGGTGTTGCGGTTGATTCCTTCAGGCATTCTACGCCCTGACGTTCAGTGCTATATCGGCAATGGGGTCGTCTTGGCACCAGATGCATTGCTTTCTGAAATAAAAGAATTAGAGCAAAAAGGCATTGAAGTACGGTCGCGACTTAAAATAAGTCAGTCTTGTGCACTGATTCTGCCTTGTCACGTGGCTTTAGACAAAGCCCGTGAAGACAAAAAAGGAAAAGCTGCCATTGGTACCACGGGCCGTGGGATTGGACCTGCTTACGAAGATAAAATAGCACGACGCGCCCTTCGTGTGAGTGATCTATTGCACCGAGATAGATTTGTGACGAAGTTAACGGCGCTCTTGGACTACCATAATTTCATGTTGACGGCATACTACAACCAACCAGCTGTGGATTTGAATACGCTATTAGAGGAGTCTCTCGTCTGGGCTGACGCTTTAAGACCGATGGTGCGAGATGTTACCACCTGTTTACACGCACACCGTGTGGCAGGGGATGCCATTTTGTTTGAAGGGGCTCAAGGGGTGTATTTGGACATTGATCATGGCACCTACCCCTTTGTAACATCGTCGAATACTTGTGTAGGCAGTGTGGTGAATGGAGCAGGCTTTGGTCCGCGGTATTTGGATTATGTGCTCGGGATCACGAAAGCGTATACCACTCGGGTGGGGGGAGGGCCATTTCCTACGGAACTACACGATGCTATTGGCGCACGTCTGGCTTCTCGCGGTCATGAATTTGGTGCTGTCACAGGACGCCCTCGACGGTGTGGTTGGTTTGATGCTGTGTTGCTCAAACGTTCTATTGAGTTGAACAGCATCACCGGTTTGTGCTTGACCAAACTAGATGTCCTGGATGGTTTGGATACAGTGCGTATTGCAGTAGCTTATGAAGATGCAGCAGGTAATCGACTCTCACGTCCCCCTCAAGCGGCTGAAGATTTTGAGGGACTAAAACCAATGTATGAAGAGCTACC
>CAMBHM010000199.1 GCA_945867185.1 Legionella genomosp. 1 | reverse complement strand
TCGCAGCAGCCAAAGCCACTTGAGACGCCATTTCAGAACTCTTTCCAAAAATGGGGAACTCTTTATAAATCACCCGTAAATTGGGATCCTGTTTCGTCAAGGCAGCCATAGCAGGCGCCATTTTTTTGCAATGAATACATTGATAGTCGAAGAATTCGACTAACGTCACGTTACCCTTGGGGTTCCCAGCAACAGCAAGTGTTCCCTGAAACAATTGTGGCGCTTGTTCCAAAATAGCGGATTTCGCTTGTTGCTGCAGGGTCTGTTGTTGTTTTTGTTGTAAGGCCTGAGAGGCTTCAAGTAACACGTCTGGATTTTTTACTAAATAATCATGCACTACTTTTTCAATGTCCTTTTGTTGCTCCGGCGTCATCGTATTTGCTGCAAATACCATGGGTGACACCATCGCAACCGCTAACGCACCTGCTGTAACTATTTTGGTCATTTTCACGCCGTTTCCCCTTTAAGATGATTTTTAAAACACCAGAACCCTAGCATTTGATTCAATTAAATTCAAGCTAATTAGCAACCATGAGCCCTGCATAAGCAAGCACCAACCATTTGGTACCCTCTGTAGAGAATCGCACTTGAGCACGGGTGTGTGCGCCGTCCCCCTCTACCGCCAATATCACGCCCTCTCCAAATACCGCATGCCGGACCGTCTGTCCCAATCGAAACCCCGAATCACTTGCTGCAGTCGCCACAACGAAAGCGCGCGTCGGCGCTTGAACATGCGCTTTAGGACGCACCGACGCCAGCAATTCACTTGGAATTTCTTGTAGAAAACGAGACGGGCGGTGATATTCTTCCCGACCATATTGACGGCGCACTTCCGCATAAGAAAGAAACAACTCTGCCATAGCACGGGTTATGCCTACGTAGAAAAGGCGACGTTCTTCTTCTAACCGACCAGGCTCCTCCATCGATTGCTTTCCTGGAAACAGGCCTTCTTCTAGTCCGACTAGAAACACCACTGGAAACTCAAGTCCTTTCGCCGCATGCAGTGTCATCAAATGAACATAACGCTCGTCCGGCAGCGCCTGCATTTCACCTGCTTCTAGTGACGCGTGGGCTAAAAATGCCACCAATACAGGCATGTCTTCATCCAGTTCTTGTTCATAGCGAAATTGCTTGGCTGCATTGATGACTTCTTGCAAATTATCCAACCGAGACTGGGATTTATCCCCTTTTTCCTTCGCAAAATGCGCTTGTAACCCACTGAACTGAATCACTTGACTCAGTTGTTCATCCAACTCGAGCAACGCTGTTTCTCTGCCCAGTGACGCCACCAATTGCATAAACTGCGTGAGTGCTGCAGCGGCCCTTGCCGGCAATTGTTTTGCTTCAAGCACCTTTAAAGCAGCCTGCCACAGAGAGATGGACTGGTCTTTGGCCAGTTCACGTACAACGGTTAAGGTTTTTTCACCAATACCACGTGTTGGAAAATTCACCACGCGCTCAAACGCTGTATCATCATCCGGATTCGCTAAAAGACGCGCATACGCCAACACATCTTTGACTTCAGCACGCTCAAAAAAGCGCACCCCCCCATGAATTCTATAAGCAATGCCTGCGCGCAATAAAGCTTCTTCCAACACACGTGATTGTGCATTTGATCGATATAAAACCGCTATCTCATCAGCAAAGCGTCCTGCCTGAAGAGCCATCGCGATGCGCTCACTGACAAAGCGTGCTTCCTCTAGTTCATTAAAGGCACTGTACATCACAATTTTTTCGCCCGCTTCACCGGCTGTCCATAAATTTTTACCCATCCGGGCCGTATTGTTTGTAATCAAGGCATTGGCAGCCTGGAGAATCGTTGCAGTCGATCGGTAATTTTGCTCCAACCGAATAAGCGCGGTGTCTTGAAAGTCACGTGAAAATCGCTGAATATTTTCCACCTTGGCCCCACGCCAGCCATAGATGGATTGATCATCATCCCCAACAGCCATCACGCTAGCCTGTGTGCCTGCAAGCAATCGAATCCAAGCGTATTGGATGGTATTTGTGTCTTGAAATTCATCTACCAAAATGGCTCGGAATCGTTGTTGGTAATGTGTCAACAACGGCGCATTGTCCCGCAATAATTCATGAGCCCGTAATAGCAAATCCGCAAAATCAATCACGCCCCCTGTACGGCAAGCTTGCTCATACCCTTTATAAATCTCAAGGAATGTCCGCCCAGGGCCATAAGATGGCATCGGCACGTGTTGAGGACGAAGGCCTTCATCTTTATGATGGTTGATGAACGATTGCGCCTGCTTCACCGGCCATGCATCAGGATCCAAACGCAACGATACAATCACACGTTTTATCAATCGCGCTTGATCATCACTGTCTAAAATATGAAACTGTGAAGGAAGTCTTGCTTCTTCATAATGCCTACGCAACAACCGATGACATAAGCCATGGAAGGTACCAACCCATAATCCCTCTAACGGGCAGATCAACAGATGACTCAAGCGCGATTTCATTTCAAGCGCAGCTTTATTGGTAAACGTCACGGCAAGAATACTGTGTGGAGAGAACTGCTGCTCTCGAATCAACCAAGCCATACGACTCACCAAAACACGTGTTTTGCCACTGCCAGCGCCAGCTAATACCAATGTATGACCCAAAGGGGCAGTCACCGCACGGTGCTGCTGCTCATTCAATCCATCCAAACCCATTGCCTGTATCATCTGGCTCACACCTCATTGTTATTGCGCGCTGCGATTATCGTTCATTTGACGTCTCATGCAAAGCGGCTATACACTGACGGATCTACTCCATCAGGTTATCTTTATGCACACACTTTACCCTGCCATCAAACCGTATGCTTGCCATGAATTGCGTGTGAGCCCTCTGCATGTTCTATATCTTGAGGAAACCGGCAACCCCCAGGGCGTTCCCGTCGTGGTCCTTCATCCCGGTCCTGGTGCGGGCGGCGATCCGCATTTAAGACGATTTTTTGATCCACAACTCTATCGAATCATCATTTTTGATCAACGAGGATGTGGGCGCTCTACTCCTCATGCCTCACTCATTGACAACTGCACCCAAGATCTGCTCAATGATATCGCAACCATTAAAGACTATTTTAAATTAAAACAACTCGTCCTGTTTGGCGGAGGCTTTGGGGCCCTACTCGCACTCTTATATGCACAACAACACCCCAAAGAAATCATGGCTCTGTTATTAAACCAGATCTATTTAGGACGACATCAAGACATCAATTGGTTTTACAAACAAGGGGCTTCAGAAGTATACCCCGATTATTGGCATGAATTTATCCACACCATTCCTAC
>CAMBHM010000198.1 GCA_945867185.1 Legionella genomosp. 1 | reverse complement strand
AGTGCGATCTACTTTTGGACCAGAATTATTTTTCAGAAAATACCACGAAACGTTACTTCGATAGGGTGCCTAACACATGTAAATACTTGCTCGGGCCTCGATATGCATTACTTCAACCAATCTATTCTGAGTTACATAAAATTTTGTCGAGTCATACCGGATTGGTGAATCGAGTCTTTATTTTTTTTGGTAACGGTGATCATTTAGATTTGACGAGACAGGTACTTGCTGCATTGGACTGTCCAGAATTAGAGCATTTGATTGTTGATGTAGTCCTTGGATCGAACCATCCCAATCCAGCTAGAATTGCAAGCATGAGTGCTGATCGACCGGGGACGACAATCTATCAAAGTGTGCCTACCCTTGCTGGATTTTTTTTACGTGCTGATCTTGCTATTGGAGCTGGGGGAGCAACGAATTGGGAGCGTATGTGTTTAGGATTGCCTTCGTTAGTAGTTTGCATTGCTGAGAATCAGAGAGAATCGACTCAGGCTTTGGCAGAAAACAATTTTCATGAGACATTCGCAAGCGTCAGCTCGCTTTCATCTTTTGAGTGGAAGCAATGGATCATTGACGTATTAAATAATAAAACTCTCATTAAGCAGATAGCAGGAAACGCTAGGAGTTTGGTGGACGGGCTAGGTGTAATGCGGGTTGTTCGTTGTATGCTCGGACGGAAACATTTTAATTTGAAAATACGTCGGGCCTCTTTAGCGGACGGCACTATTTTATTTGATTGGGTCAACGATCCCGTGGTGCGAAAATATAGTTTTCGACAATCATTGATTTGCTTAAGTGATCATATGGAGTGGTTTTCGAAGAAACTTGCAAGTAAAAATTATTTATTGCTAATTGGAGAAGATGAGGCAGGGTTGCCGATAGGACAAGTTCGCTTTGATATAGATAGTGAGCAAGCAGAAGCACTGATTGATATTAGTTTGGATAATGCATTTCGAGGGATGGGGTTTTCTAAAATATTATTGGAGAAGGCGATTTATTATTTAAAAAAAACAGATCCATCATTGACGTTGATCGCAGAGGTCTGTGTTGAAAACATCAGCAGCCAACGATTGTTTACTCATCTAGCATTTACTCCCGTTGCATCGAGAAGGGCTGGCAGTGTTACATTTGCGCTATAACGCCCATATGGTGTTTTAGGAATAACGGTAATACAAAAAAAGGATAAAATGAATAGCGATAATACGTTTGTTATAGCTTCTGAGAAACGATGGAATGCTGAATTGGCAGAGCGTTTGCGGATGATTACCGGATATGAATTTTTTTCAGTTAATTGCCCAGAGAATTTAAATGAAGAAAAATTAGAAAAAATTAAACCGAAGTATATTTTCTTTCCCCATTGGTCCCATCGTATCCCTGCCTCCATTTGGGGAAAATATGAAACAATTATTTTCCATATGACAGATCTCCCTTATGGACGAGGCGGCAGTCCGTTGCAAAACTTAATTATTCGAGGACATGATTCAACGATGCTTACGGCCTTGCGTTGTGTTGAAGCAATGGATGCGGGCCCTATATATTTAAAGCGTCCGCTCTCATTATTAGGGACTGCTGAAGAAATTTTTGTACGTGCAGATAAACTTGTTGAAAATATGATTTTAGAAATTTTGGAAACCCGCCCTTTTCCAGAGGCTCAAGTTGGAGAGCCTACAATATTCAAGCGTCGCCGACCAGAAGATGGAAATTTAGTAGATGTAAAAACGCAGGCAGATCTGTTTAATTTTATTCGAATGTTGGATGCTGAGGGTTATCCTTCAGCGTTTCTGAAAACCGAGCATTTTAGTTTTGAGTTTAAGAAGGCTACATTGAGAGAGGGTTATGTTGAGGCTAGTGTAATTATTAAAAAATCAGGATAAAGGAGTTTGATATTGAACATGAAGATTGGGAATTTTAATATAGGCAGGGAGTCATCACCATTTATTATTGCAGAAATGTCAGGCAATCATAATCAGTCTCTTGAACGGGCGTTAGCGATAGTAGATGCAATTGCAGACAGTGGTGCACATGCGTTAAAACTGCAGACGTATACTGCTGATACCATGACGATCGATTTTTCTGAGCGGGAGTTTTTTATTGACGATCCAAAAAGTCTTTGGAAGGGGAATAGTCTTTATAAACTCTATCAAGAGGCCTATACGCCCTGGGAATGGCACGAGGTATTGTTTAGTCGAGCAAGGGCGCGGGGCTTGATTGCTTTTAGTACGCCATTTGATCCAACAGCAGTTGATTTCCTGGAATCGCTTGATGTCCCAGCCTATAAAATTGCGTCGTTTGAAAACATTGATTTGCCATTGATTCGTAAAGTAGCTGCAACGGGCAAGCCTATGATCATATCAACGGGCATGGCAACGTTGGCTGAGATTGATGAAGCGGTTCGTGCCGCACGTGAAGGGGGTTGTAAACAATTGGTTTTATTGAAATGCACCAGTAGTTATCCCGCCAGCCCTGCATCCTCAAACCTTGTTAGCATCCCCTATCTACGAGCATTGTTTAATTGCGAAGTTGGGTTATCCGATCACACATTAGGTATTGGTGCCGCAATTGCGAGTGTTGCACTGGGCGCTACTGTGATTGAGAAGCATGTGACGCTTAGTCGTGAGGAGGGCGGAGTGGATGCGGCTTTTTCTCTGGAGCCTGAAGAACTAAAACAACTGGTCGTTGAAACAGCAACTGCGAGAGCTGCTTTAGGTACCATACAGATTGGCCCAACGGAGGAAGAGCGGGGCTCATTGGTATTTAGACGTTCTTTATATATTTGCGAGGATTTGGAAGCAGGTGATCGTTTAACGGCACAAAATTTACGTGCTATTCGACCAGGTTTTGGTTTGCCACCGAAATTTATTAACCACCTCATTGGGAAAAAAGTAATCACATCGGTGAGTCGTGGATCACCTATGAATTGGGATTTGATTAGTTAAAGGATCTTAAAAATGCTCATTGGAATAGATGCTGTAAATATTAAAACAGGAGGTGGTTTAGTTCATCTTGTTGAACTATTGAAAGGGTTGGATCCGACTATCTATGGTATTCGAAATGTCGTTATTTGGGGCGCTAAATCAACTCTAGATTGTATCGATTGTCGCAGTTGGTTAAAAAAGAAAGTCATTCATAAATCGGGAAAATTACATTATCTTTTTTGGGTGGTTTATAAATATCCGCAAGAGGTTTTAAAAGAACGTTGTGACTTGCTATTTGTGCCTGGTGGTATATGTTTTGTTAAGTCGTGTGCAACTGTACTCATGAGTCAAAATATGCAGCCATTTGATGTAGATACAAGACAGTT
>CAMBHM010000197.1 GCA_945867185.1 Legionella genomosp. 1 | reverse complement strand
ACCATAATCATTTTAAAATGATTATGGTCAGCCATGGCATTCAATGGGCTCCCATGACCTTGGGTTTGTTGAACGCGCGTTATCACATTTGCTTTTTCTAAAAGTGTGAGCGCTGGTAATAATTCTCTTTTGCGATAATCCCCAGAGATGTTTGAAAATTTCAGCTGGCTGCCCAATTGCAATGGTATCTGTTCAAATATTTGTTCGACATATTTTATTTGAGTCTTTTTTGCATATTTATCAAAGTCTTGCTTGTAAGCGGAAATTAAATCATGATGAATATCTTGGCAGAGTTGATGGTTTTTTTTATCTCGCCAAAGTCTAACTGCTTCTGGCATCCCCCCAATTGCAATATATTCACCAAATAAACGCAACGCTTTATTATGAATTGCACTTTGAAACGGTTGATTAAAAGCGTGGTTTAAAATGGCTTCCACTAGAAATGTTTCATCCAATGCCCATAAGAATTCTTTATATGACATTGGATAAGCGTACAAAAACTGTACTCGCCCAACTGGCAAGCCCACTTGTTCAATACAAAACTCCAACAAGGAACCAGCAGCAATCACATGTAACTCTGGCATCAACTCATAAAAATATCGTAAAGATAATAATGCGCGGGGGCACACTTGCACTTCATCTAAAAATAACAATGTTTTCCCAGGAATAATGGTTTGTTTCGTTAAAATTTGTAAATCAATGACAATTTTTTGTGGATCTAAGTCATTTTCAAAAATAGAATAAACGGCTGATTGTTGTTCAAAATTCAACTCAACAAAACTTAAAAAAGTCTTACCAAGCTTCCTTACGCTGGTTGTTTTGCCAACTTGTCGAGCACCACGTAAGACAAGCGGCTTACGTCCATCTGATTTTTTCCAATCAATCAAGCTATTATCTAACTCCCTCTGCATTTTTTGGTCCTATTGAACGGTTGTTTAATTATATTTTGGTCAAATTTTACGGTTAACGCAAGTTATTTTTGGTTAATATTAGGTGAATGTATCTCTGAGTGAAGAGCCCCCTGTTACGATTGGCGCCTGCCAGAGTACCTATACGGATGCCGGTCAATGTGCGAATGCATTGACCGCAGTTTTAATCACACCCCCTGAAATGCGGGCGCCTTGAATATGGTTTCTCTATATGCCGGCTAGTAAGTTTTACCGTTAGTAGGAGATATGTATTTTGGAATAACGTTATTATTCGAGGCAAAAAAACACGCAAAAAAGCACCTGGACGACAATTGGGTGAAGTTCAAGTGAAACGCACGCGTCATGAAATAGTCAAAAAGATTAAAAACAAGCCTGTTAATGAGAAAATGACGGCATAAACCATTCATTGGAGGCAAATAAAAACATCAACCAACCCATCCTAATGGACAGGTGAGACCAAAATTTACGTCATTTAATTTATCGCTCATTATTTGGACAAAATCGCATGAGGCTTTTTTCATGCGGTTTGTAGAGTAGGCCGACGGAACTTCCCCGGCAGCCTCTCGCAAAACGGTGCATGAACCTCTCGACTCACACCGCTTCCATTAGGCAAACGAACCCACCATTCCAATTTTCCAGTGTGCGAACAAGTGCGGTTCTCTTTTTGAAATACCTTCCAAAAATGCCCCTGCACCTGTCTTTCTTCCTTTAAGCTTTTTGTACTTGCGCATAGCCCACTTGACCAATCTGCCATTGAAGTACTTTAGAACAGGATATAGTGCTGAACGGTTGTATCTTCCATAATATTCAATCCATCCTCGCAATATTGGATTGAATGTTTTTGCTATATCACTGAGACTAAGGTCACTCCTTCTATTGATATTTTGGTCACGTATCTTTGCCCGCATCGATTTTTGTGCCAATTTACTGACTCCTGGATTAAAACCTACAAATGTCTTGTTGTCTTTGCTGTTTTTCACCCATCTTCGTCGAAATGTATATCCTAGAAAGTCAAACTCAATTTCTGGGTATTCTTCATTTCGATTTTTATCTTTGCAGTAGACAATCTTTGTTTTGTTCGGATGTAGTTCTAGCCCACACTCCTTAAACCGATTCGTTAGTTCAGACAGTAGTTGTTGAGCTTCCTCCTCTGTTTCGCAGTGCACCAATCCATCGTCCGCATAGCGACACCATGGTGTGGTTGAGTGTTGCCTTTTCATCCATAAGTCAAACACGTAATGCAAAAATAGATTGCTTAACACAGGACTTATCACCCCACCTTGCATCACGCCTCGGGTCTTTGCTTGTAGTGTCCCATCAGGCATTTGCAATGGTGTGGTTAGCCAGCGCTCTATGTAAAGTAAAACCATTTTATTATCTGTGTGTTTTCTTACCGCTTTCATCAGAAGTTGGTGGTCTAAATTGTCAAATAGCCCTTTGATATCATACTCAAGAAGCCAGTTATAATACCAGCATCGCTGCCTTGTGATTCCTATAGCGTCTAATGCCGATTTGTTCGGCCTGTAGCCATAAGAGTCCGGGAGAAAGTATGGTTCAACGCAGGGTTCAAATATCAATTTAACTACCATCTGTGCAATTCTATCAGACACAGTTGGCACACCTAGAATCCTTTCCCCTCCTGTTTTCTTCGGTATTGGAACTGCTTTTACCGGTGGCGGAAAATAGCAACCGGATGACATGCGATTCCAAAGTTTGTAAAGATTGTCTTTCAAGTTTTTCTCAAAGTCCGCTATTGACTGCTTGTCTACTCCAGCAGCTCCAGCATTTGCTTTGACCAGCTCAAAAGCTTGCATCACCATATGTTTAGAAATGGTGAATGGTTTTGTTTCACTCAAAATTTCCTCCTCGTGCGAGTTGAATTTTAATCTCCACTACCTAACGCAACCCCTTTACTCCATTGCCATTACAGCAACTTCATCGCTAATACGAGTTGCTCCGCCCCAGTGCCTTGCCTCAGTACTCTCATGCTTGAGGTTTCTGCCTCTTGCACTTCTCCTTTAACATCAAGACGACTGGTTCCCGCAGTTCCTTATGAAAGCCCAGATCAGACTCACGCCACCTATACGCCGGACACCGCTCACACAGTAAACCAAGCTCCCTGTGAGCTAATCTTGAAATTTAGACACGACCTCAATTTTGATGTCATTAGGGTAACGACGCGTCAACAGTGGTTCAGGGTAATTCGTCTTTCTGATCCATACTTGCCGAATTTATTTTCGACTTTTCCTCAACGCTCACAACCACCACTCTTAATGGCAGCTGCTTGAGGTAGTTTGAAGCCTGCTCTTGGAAACCGACTTCGAAGGACCTACCTTCATCTCTCATAAAGCTTATACATACGCTTTACTTATGTATGTGTGCTGCGGCACACTGTCCA
>CAMBHM010000196.1 GCA_945867185.1 Legionella genomosp. 1 | reverse complement strand
ACAATGGTCGCTTCAGTTGGCCTTTTGCCTCATTCAGAAGGCGCACATACGTCGCCCTAAAAAAGGTACCGGACAATTTTCCTGAGAATAAACCATCCGAATACGTTTGAAGCATCTCATAAAGCGCACCCAAGACGGCTGCCTCATCGCCAAAATCCGCTTCATCCAATTGCTGCACTCTTTGACGAAGCATTTCAAGCTGCGTTAGAAACTCAACTCGAAGCCCAGTGGACAGTGCAACTGATCGCATCTTTCTTCTCTCTTTCAAACCATCCTCTACCAAGACACGTGACAACAGTAAATCCGGACGGATCTTCGCAGTAGTAAAGATAGGATTCGGGTGATCTAGGTTATAGTCCGATCCGTATTCTGCGCTATACACTACTCTCGCCATTTCTTTTACAGTATCCCGATAGTGTAGATCCATTTTTCCAGTACCCATGATGATAGCAATGGGCATCATGGATCCCCCGGCATACCGATGCAATCGAAGTATTGTATGGCTTGGAATCAGATCGGGATGATCTGTATAAAACCTTTTTAATCCAGATAGAATGTCTTCGCGATCATCAAAAAAATCAAATACGATCTCTTTTACTGGATGTTCACGTGCTATTTTATGAAGTTGCGCATAAAGTAGGGTGATTTTACTCTCATCAAAGATCCATCGCGCATGCTCCGATTCAACAAAGGGCCTTCCTCCCAAAGCCGACTCTGATCCCCCACTCTCTACGCCCTGCTGTTTAACAAAGGGAAGACAATAATCCAGCGCTTTTCTAAAAGAATCTCCCTCTTCTAAATCACCATACACATCGGCCATTAAGAACAGATCCGGTGTAGCCTGCAAATGCTCGGCTATTCTTAAAAGAGCAGGGAAACAAGATCCTTTGAACTTCCAACCCGCCCTATCGTTAAAAAAGGATTGTCTCCCTGATCCAACCAACACCCTCACGGCCGAAAACAAAGTGTTTTCAGATCGTAGCGTTTTAAGAAACAAATGATTATGCGTCAACACATCTTTATCATACGACGGATCTTGAGCATATTTACGATGAAATAGGCACCCATCAAAATCTAAAGATATCGCTCGAAGAAGCTCCTTTTTATCTATCATAACTCTGTCACGCTCGCGATATATCAAAAGCCATAGTGGCCGCAATAGACATGGTTTGAAGCGCTAAAGCCATCAACCTATCCACACCAAGCGCTACCCCACTACAAACCGGTAAACCATGCTGTAAGGCTGCCAATAAGTAGGTATCCGGTGCGCTCATCTCTTTACCGTGGGCTTTGGCCCACTGCACATCGGCTTCGAACCGAACTTGCTGCATCGTTGCATCAGTCAGCTCATAAAACCCATTCATCAATTCCACGCCCCCGTAATACACTTCAAAACGAAGCGCCACCGCCCCTTCTACCCGGGCTAACGAGGCCTGAGACTTCGGGAAATCAAAAACAGCCATAGGAGTGGATGCCTTTGCCAACTGCGGCTCTATCACATGGCTCATCAATAAAAATAAATAGGGATCTGGATCGGTTTCCTCCTCTGCCAACACCCCTTGCAACTCAAAGCGTGCTACGGTTTTCTTGAGCATTGCAATGGACGCTTGAAACGGATCACAATCACAGTATTTCAAAAACAACGCTTGATAAGAGATCTTCACCAACGGGCCGCATCCTAACATCACTTGCAGCAACGCATCAACTTCTCTCATTAATTCATGATGATCAATCCCCAGTTGATACCACTCCAATAAAGTAAATTCAGGGTTGTGGAACCGCCCCAACTCGTCATCACGAAAGACACGGGCCAGTTGAAAAATAGGGCCACTGCCTGCCGCTAATAACCGCTTCATATGATACTCAGGGGAAGTTTGCAAGTAATAGGTATCACTTCGAAAGGTTGCTCTAATATTTGATAAATATCGGTCGGTTACCCCGAATTTCGCCATGATGGGTGTTTCCACTTCAAGATAGCCACGTTCCTCAAAAAATGTACGAATCGTACGAATGAGATCGGCTCGTTTTTTTAAATCAGCAATTGATGCTGACGGTTTCCATGCAGTCATTTAATAAAAAATACCCAATTCAAGTCGTGCTACTTCACTCATCCGCTCTTGCGTCCAGGAAGGCTCCCAAACAAGCTCCACCAAACAATCACTCACGCCTTCTACCTGATTCACGGCTTGCTCAACAGTACCTGGAAAGGTCTGTGCCACGGGACAACCTGGAGAGGTCAGCGTCATTTGAATATGCACCTGATTGTGATCATCAATAGCGACATCGTATACCAAACCAAGATCATAAATGTTCACCGGAATTTCCGGATCGAATACGCCTTTTAATGCGGCAATCACCGCTTCTTTTAGGAGCTCTGATCCTTGCTTTTTCTTCAATCCAAACATAGCCAATCACTCCGTCGTGACGATGAGATCATCTTTCTTCAGGGCAGCTTCTAACGTATGCCATGCCAATGTGGCGCACTTCACCCGGACAGGAAATAGTCGAACACCCGCCAACACAGTGAGCTTATCCAGTTCAACCAGCGGCAGTTCTCCCTCTGTGGTAAGCATGGTATGGAATCGTTCAAAAATACCATGTGCTTCTTCGACGGTCTTCCCTTTCAAGGCATCGGTCATCAATGAGGCTGAAGCCTGAGAAATGGCACACCCACATCCCATAAAACTGATGTCTTGAATACAACTATCAATCACCTTCAAATACACCGTTAACTTATCCCCACACACAGGATTATATCCCTGCGCCAAACGCGTAGCGGCCTCCATGCACCGATGATTTCTAGGATGCCGATTGTGATCCAGAATAATATCCTGATATAACTCTCGTAAATCAGTCATCAAGCAAATACCTCACAGGCTTTGTGTAAAGCCGTCACACACTTATCAATCTCAGCATGCGTATTATAAAAAGCCAATGAAATCCGACTCGTGGCAGGCACGTTGAAAAACGTCATCAGCGGCATCGCACAATGATGCCCACTGCGAATGGCAATCCCTTGGCTATCAAAAATGGTTCCAATATCGTGCGCATGAATGGTCTCATGAACAAATGACACCACGGGCACTTTGTGAGCAGCAGTCCCTACCACTCGAAACCCTTTCACAGACCTCACAGCCTCTGTCGCATAAGCCAGCAATTGTGCTTCATAAGCGAGGATTGCGTCCATATCCAGACGATCCAAATAATCAATCGCAGCGCCAAGCCCAATCGCTCCTGCAATATCAGGTGTGCCTGCCTCAAATTTATGGGGCAGTGGCGCATAGTCTGTAGCCTCAAAGGAAACTTGGCGAATCATTTCGCCGCCCCCTTGATAAGGGGGCATGGCCTCTAAATGGTGTGCCTTAC
>CAMBHM010000195.1 GCA_945867185.1 Legionella genomosp. 1 | reverse complement strand
TCAACGGTGATAGTGCCATCAGCCATCAGAGCACGTACAGACTCAGACTCAAGGTTGAGCCTACCATTGAGACTTAAATTCATTGCTTGTTCAACGGTGATAGTGCCATCAGCCATCAGAGCACGTACAGACTCAGACTCAAGGTTGAGCCTACCATTGAAACTTAAATTCATTGCTTGTTCAACGGTGATAGTGCCATCAGCCATCAGAGCACGTACAGACTCAGACCCAAGGTTGAGCCTACCATCGATACTTAAATTCATTGCTTGTTCAACGGTAAGTATATTTTGATCTACGTACGCCTGTATTTTAGCAGACAATGGCATGATAGAATCCTCAGATTAACCTAATTTAGTTATTTAGAATTATAGCATGGTTTTGAAGTTGTGAATCTTAATAGGTCTGCATGCTCAATAAGATTGCAAAATAAATTTGCTAATAAAACTACTCTTTCTGTCAAACCATATTGATAGCACGTAGATTATATTTTTAAATCAAACACCAATTCCAATTGTTCTATCACTCGATCCTCAAGTTTTTTACATTGACAAATTGATTATGCAGCAGCCCTGTATTTTAATGACTCAGTAGGTGCCAAACGACCTAATGTTCGATGATTGAGATGTTTTCCGGACGGAGCAAGAACCACCACTTTTTTGATTTGTTCCACGCACTCAGACAGTTGTGCCGCTGGATCATCACTATCAATAATTTGGCCAATGAATTTGATTATCGCGTCAAACCGAATTTGTTCTCGTAGGCTCCCCACAGTGCATGCAGGGAGTTTGTGTTTTAGTAAGGCTTTCTGCTCAGGATGAAGAAGAAGGGCATGGTCAGTCAGTAGGCTCAAGATAAAACCTCGGTTCGACCCATCAACACCTGGCTGTTTGGCCAATTGGCACCAACCTTCATACTGCTTCCAGTCTGAAAAAAACACCTCTACGAGCCAACGAATTGTATATGCTTCCGCAATATCTGTCATCCGCCATGTTGTGTTTGTCGCAACAATATAACGGTCTTCTTGCTCGCCCTCATAACGCAATGCGATAACATAGCGCTTTTTTTGATGGGCTTTTACCCACAATCGGGCACCACCCAAAATAACTGCCTGCACTGCACCGCCACGAATGGAAATCGTTTTCGTCACCCCAGGATACGAGGTAAAGTAACGCTTCACCGATTTCTCATGACCCTGGGCGCGAATAATTTGATTGGAGCGCAACTGGCTTATAACCTGCGTCTCAGAACCGAATACGAGGCTTGCTGCACCCAGGAATGCTTTATCACTGTACAACGCACCCGCCAAAACACATTGGACATGTACTTTATTAAAAGTTGTAGCAAACTCTTTTAACAGTTTGAGGGCCAATTCTTGCTTTGTTGGGTATAAAGGATCCCGATCAGGCTCTTTAGGCCGGTCTTTTTTAGCAATCTTTTCTGCTTTAAGTCGCTTATTTTCTAATTTCCATGCTTTCTTAGCAGGATCGGGCTCGGTCAGAGTCATCCAATACAAGAACCCCTTGCTTAATGCCATACGTTTCAAGCACAACACGTACACTGTGGGTCAGCAATTGCTCCCATCGTAATTTGGAGCGCCTAAACATCCAAGATATTGACGCTAACGTTAGTTTGCCCAAGCTAATCCTCTCAAACTGAGCCCAGCACACACTATTTGTTAGTACAACGGCCGTGATACAAAATGCCAACCACCATTGTTGGTGACGTGACATCTTTTTGCCTGGATTTTCTGTTTCTATGCACTGATTAACGGATTTAATAAATTCTTTTGCAAAATCCAATGGTTCTTTAATGAGCATCCTGCCACAACTTTTTTACAGCTTAAGATGCCAATCAAAGTAACACAGCCTTTGATCCTAGGGAAGGCCATAAGTGCCACAAAAAACTTGAGGATCGAGTGATAAAAAAATTTTCGATTATTTCTGCTGCGACTGATGTGCACCTGATCTGGATTATTCTTTGTAATACTTAAGCAGAGAGCATTGTTATAGGGGTTTGAAGTCCAATGGTACGAAAACGTACGCTAAGGGAGCGTGATATTTTCCACAAATCCAAATAATTGAATAACCCTAAAATTTAAATTGCCTCTTTGAACTTACTACCCCCTCTTTCTCTAAACAATGCTCAAATCTCTTGTACGTTTAAATGCACTTCATTTGAAGCAAATTTGGCCACAATATCCAATTCACCACCCATGGCTTCAATATAACGTTTAAGAGTAGATAATTTCATGTCACGTCGTCTCTCTGTTCTTGAGACATTAGCCTGTTTGGTATTAAGTTTAGCCGCCATTTCTTCTTGAGTAATATGCAATTTCTCACGAATTTCATGTAAAAGAACTTCTTTAAGCAATTGACTGGTCTTCTCTTCAACCGCCTTTTTTGCAGTTAAACTCATTTTATTTTTTAATGCTGAAAAAGATTTAGTCATTGTTCTTTTCCTCCGCCTTCAAAATTGAAAGATGCTGGTGATATAAACGCTCAGCAACAGGAATATTTTTTTCATACCAACGATCCTCTCCTGTTTTGTTACCACCCAAAAGTAAAATCGCGCAACGTCTCGGATCAAAAGCATACAAAACTCGATATGGATCGCCTGCATGCTGGATACGCAATTCACGCAAGTGTGTAAGTTTTGATCCCTCGATTCCAGATGAAAAAGGAAATTTTAGATTCGGCCCGCATTGCTCCAATAGATTGATTGTTGATGCGATATCAATCTGTTCTTTTTCCGTGAGACTTTCCCACCATAGTTCAAATTCATCTGTATATTCAACATCCCATATCATTACTATAGTCCAATAATTTATTACATGCAAGGCATATTACTTTGGTGTAATGTTTTTGGCAATACAATTCAATAGATTTGAAGTCAAAAAGTACGAAAACGTAGGCTAAGAATCATCAGTGTTATCAGCAAGCTGATTGAATGGCCTGAGCTCACCCTGCATGATTTTTTCACTTAAAACAAACGAATAATGTCCAAGAACATTAATATGCCCATATTGTAGCGGGGAAAGCCTGGCTTCATCTTCCTCTCTTATTAAGACGGACTTCTGTTCTAAATAATTCCGTGCCGCGTCCATATAAATAGTATTCCAGAGAACAACAGCATTGGTCACTAAACCTAAAGCGCCTAGTTGATCCTCCTGCCCCTCGCGGTATCGCTTGCGAATTTCTCCGCGCTGGCCATGACAGATGACTCTAGCAACACTATGCCTGCCTTCACCGCGATTTAACTGGGTTAAGATTCGTCGACGATAATCTTCATCATCGATATAGTTTAGTAGATACAAGGTCTTGTTAATGCGGCCGACCTCTATAATTGCTTTTGCCAAGCTTGATGGTTTA
>CAMBHM010000194.1 GCA_945867185.1 Legionella genomosp. 1 | reverse complement strand
ACAATCGTTAGATGCATTGACAGCAACGGCACTGAAGGGTTTGAATGCAATGCCAGCCAAAGGAACTTGTCAAGACTGTACAGAGCAGGATTTGAGAGCGGCTATTTTATACATGGTACCAAATAAATGACCAAACGAAACTATCGACGGCTTCAAGGCCTATTACTATTCATGACACTAGGTATTGTTGGGGCTGCTTTTTATTTGCAATTTTCAGTGGGATTACATCCTTGCCCGTTGTGTTTGATGCAGCGATTGTGTGCGTTTTTAGTGGGTATGGGTTGTTTGATGGGGATTTGCCTGACTACACGCTACCGTGGACGGGCAGTGGCTGTGTTTCAAGTGGTGTGTGCAGCACTGGGGCTTTTTTTTGCCGTGCGTCAATTGTGGTTACAGTCTCTGCCTATTCAAGGAGCGGCCACCTGCTTGCCTGGATGGGATTTGATGCTTCGTTATGTCCCATGGCAAGTTGTGATGCATGCCTTTTTTTGGGGGGCAGGAGAGTGCGCTGAGGTCACCTGGCGTTTATGGGGATTTTCAATGCCAGCGTGGGCTGCAATTTATTTTTTTATGGTGGGTATTATCAGTGTTTGGATATTCTTTCAACTGGGTACTTCACCAAAAGAACAGAAAGGTGATGAGGTCCGATGACTTCTTTTCGTTGTGAGGTCACGCATCGCCATGCGCACACTGAGGCACGTGTAACTCGCGTGACAACACCTCATGGGATCTTTGTGACACCAGTGTTTATGCCAGTAGGTACTCGAGCTGGTGTAAATAATATGACGCCATTTGAATTGTCTGCTGCAGGTACACAGATCCTATTAGGCGGCAATACGTATCATATGCTTTGTGCCCCAGGAATGGATGTGATTCGTCAGGCGGGTGGGATGCATCCTTTCATGGGTTGGCATGGACCCATGTTGACAGACAGCGGTGGGTTTCAAGTATTCAGCTTATCGAAAGATAGGTGTGTCATCGATGAAGGCGGAGCACACTTTACAGATCCAGATTCAGGACGTTTGTTTCATATGACGCCGGAGCTGTCTTTGGAAACACAAAAAATCATTGGTGCAGACATCGTTATGGCTTTTGATCAGTGTACACCGACGCACGGTACACGTGATGAGATGTATCAGATCATGCAGCGAACGCATCGATGGTTGCTGCAATCTAAGACCTATCATCAACAACACCCACGATCAGTGTACGGGGCGGAGCAAGCCCTATTTGGAATAGTACAAGGTGGCACGCATCAGGATTTTCGAGAAGAAAGCGCGACATTTGTTCAATCAATGGATTTGGATGGCATTGCCATTGGGGGAGAAACGATAGGATTTGACATGGCAGCCACCCAAGAGGTGTTGCGTTGGGTCAGGCCTTTTTTGTCGGAAGACAAGCCTCGTTATACAATGGGGGTGGGGCTATCCCCTCAAGATTTATTAGATGTTGTGGCCGAAGGCGTGGATATGTTTGATTGTGTCGCCCCCACGCGTAATGCTCGGCATGGTGCGTTGTATTGTGGCACGGTGGTTCGGAAGGGTTCTTGGCTGGCATTCCACAGTGAGGAGAATCAAGGTCGTCTTCAAATCAAGAAGGCGTGCTTTGCAGAAGATCCGAGGCCTATCATGGCGTCCTGTGCTTGTTATACATGCACGCATCATTCTAGAGCTTTTTTGCATCAATTGTTTAAACAGAAGGCAACGGCATTCACGGCCTTGGCAAGCATCCACAATGTGCATGTTTTACATGATCTGTGTGCTAAAATGCGTGATTTGATTATAGGAGACGCTCGTGATACTGATTAAAACTTCTCAAGGGGATATTACTTTGCAGTTGGATGAAAAAAACACCCCGGATACAACGGCTAATTTTTTAAATTATGCGCGTGCTGGATTTTATGATGAGACTATTTTTCATCGTGTGATCAGTGGCTTCATGATTCAGGGTGGTGGATTGACGTCAGACATGTCCAACAAAACGACACAAGCACCTGTCAAAAACGAGGCAAAGACGGGCAAGCAAAACAAACGGGGGACTATCGCCATGGCGCGTACGTCAGCACCTCATTCAGCCACCTCGCAATTCTTTATTAATCTTGCTGATAATGGATTTCTAGATCACACAGGCGATCAACCAGATCGTATCGGGTATTGTGTGTTTGGGGAGGTGCTGTCTGGCATGGACGTGGTGGATGCCATTGCCAAGGTTAAAACAGGGCAACGTCAAGGTCATGGAGATGTGCCGCTAGAGGACGTGGTGATTCATTCTATCAGTGAGATGACTGCAGAAACGTGATCCCGATCACAGGAAGGAAAGCTTGAGATTGCAAAAAAGATGTTTGCTGAGGGGTGCGATGTTGTGTTGATTGAAAAAGTAACGGGAGTTCATTGGGACCAAGATGCGTTGAGGGGTAGAGCGCCCCAGAATTGAAACAGGTTAGGATCGCGCCCGAAATAACTTCTTCTTACCTCAAACTTTTTAAAATCAGTCTATTTTCACAGGAGGAACGCCAGCCATATCACTGATGATATTAATCAGTTGTGAACCATTTGGAATGACAATTTTTGCATTGTTTTGTAGTGATTTTTCAACAGATTCTAATTTTCTTAATATCTGAGCATTGCCAACAAAATATTTTTCTGCTGCTTCATTAACCGTTTTAATGGCTTGTGCTTCGCCTTCGGACTCAAGGATACGTGCTTGCTTGATACCTTCAGCTCGTTTGATTTCAGCTCTTTTTTGTCCATCAGCGGCGGTTTCGGTGGCAGTAGCAAAATCGATGGCTGCTATTTTTTCGTTTTCTGCTTTGACCACTTTATTCATTGTTTCTTGAACATCTTTGGGTGGGTTGATTTCTTTAAGTTCGGCACGAACGATATCCAAACCCCAGTTATTTGTTTCCGTCGCAAGCGTTTTTAAAAGTTCAGCATTGATCCTATTGCGTTCACTATTCGCGGCTTTCAGAGACATGGTTCCAATAATATTTCGAAGCGTTGTTCTTGTGAGGTTAACGATTTGATTGGCATAATTATTGGCATTGTAAATGGCATTTTTTACGTCATCCTCTGTTGCCCTTACTTTATAATATATTTGAGCGTCAACAATGGCGTTTAGGTTGTCATTTGTAATGATTTCTTGCGGTTCGGCCTCTACCAGCATTTCGGTGATATTCACGCGATACAAATTTTCAATCAGTGGAAAAATCCAGTTAAAGCCTGGGGTGGCAAATCGGTTATATTTCCCAAGACATTCAATAAGACCTCGTTCTGTGGGGCGTAATATCCGTATTCCGGATAGGCCAATGATTAGCCCGACAATTAAGAGGATGATGAAACCTAAAACCATTTGAGTGCCCCATTTTTTTATGTGATTACTATTCTACTCTAATTCTAAGGAAACGGTTGAAAAGATACTAGGGTCTGTT
>CAMBHM010000193.1 GCA_945867185.1 Legionella genomosp. 1 | reverse complement strand
TTGAGTAATGACCATCACAGCAGACAACAATGCTACTCCAGCAACTATATAAAAAATCACGCGAGGCAATAACTCGTGCATCTCAGACTCCGTTAGCGGTAAGGTTCATCTGCAAGCCTATCTGCAGCCAATTTTTTTTCCATCAAGTCGCCCACAGCCAAGAGTTTTTCTTTGGTCATGATATTTTGACCTCGCTCGCTGATGTGAAAATGATGGATGGGCGTGACCACAATCGAGTCGACAGGACAGGACTCCTCACAGAGGCCGCAATTGATACATTTAAACAAATCAATATCATACCGCGTGGTTCTGCGAGATCCATCCTCTCTGGGCTCCGACTCGATGGTAATCGCAAGCGCTGGACATACCGCCTCACATAGTTTACAGGCAATACATCGTTCCTCACCATTCGGGTAGCGTCGCAAAGCCAACAACCCACGAAACCGAGGGGATAATGGCGTTTGCTCTTCTGGAAATTGCACGGTGATTTTTTTCTTAAAAAAATAAGATCCCGTGATTTTCAATCCCTGCAACAATTCGAGGAGTAAAAAGCTACGCAGATAATGTCTTACATAGGCATATAATTTTTTCATTCATTGACCCTAAGAAAACCATGGTTTCACGTGCAAAAGCACCATCAGCGCTGTCACAATAATCCACACAATCGTGACAGGAATCAAAACTTTCCATCCTAAACGCATGAGTTGATCATAGCGATATCGTGGAAAAGTAGCTCTGACCCATAAATATACAAATAAAAAGATCGCTATTTTTGAAAAAAACCACACCCAACCTGGAACCCAAAACAACACGTCTCCAAGCCAAGGTACCCCTTCAACCGGTGACAGCCATCCGCCCAGAAATAACAGACTCATCACGGCAGAAATCAGAATCATGCTCGCATATTCCGCAAGGAAAAAGAGCGCAAACCCGATGCCTGAGTATTCCACATGAAACCCCGCAACGATTTCAGACTCCCCTTCTGCCATATCAAAAGGCGCACGATTTGTTTCGGCAATCCCGGCGATCCAAAAAACAATAAACAACGGCCACAATGGCAAAAACCACCAATGCCAAAATCCGCCTTGTTGTGACAAGACAATCTCTGTAAGATTCATACTGCCCGCAGCTATTAATACCCCAACAAAAGCAAACCCCATCGCAATCTCATAAGAGACTGTTTGTGCAGCACTGCGTAAAGCGCCCAACATCGCATACTTAGAGTTAGAAGCCCACCCTGCTATCAACACCCCATATACTCCTAACGAGCTCATCGCAAATAAAAACAACACCCCTGCATTGATATTCGCAAGCACGAGTCCCTCGCTGAAGGGCACGACAGCCCAACCAACAAGCGCGGGCGTTAAAGCAAACAGAGGCGCTATCACAAACAAATATTTATTCGACTGCGTAGGCACGATGATTTCTTTAAGAATAAGCTTGATGATATCGGCAAAAGGCTGCAACAGACCTAAAAACCCAACTCGGTTCGGACCAATCCGCACTTGCATATATCCAATCACTTTACGTTCTGCATACGTCAGATAAGCCACCGCAAGGAGCAGTGGCACCACGATAACCAGAATTTTAATGATGATCCAAAGTAATAGCCCTGTATCTTGTAACATGGTGTGCTTACCTTTCTATGGCTTTATCGTAATGGCAGAAAATGAAGATCCAAGATCAATTGTTTCAGGCAATGCGTTTGCAACCCACACAACATCCGGGGCAATCCGCTCATCCGCTATCAGCGGCAATGTTATCTCAATATCCCCTTGAGATACAGTAGCCACCTCGCCTAATTTCAACCGATGAGCCGTTGTGGGATGAACACGAATACAAGCAGATTCCGCCGTCGCACAAGCTTGTAAAGCATCAGCATGCCGCACGATCGCATCTCCCCTATACAACGGCCATTCCCCTACTCGAACCAACGCGTGCATGGTTTCGGGCAAAGAGGCGGGATAAAACGGCGTATACGTCAACGAATGAGCCCCTTCACAATGTCCTTTGATTTCTTGCAACACATCCTCTGATGACTGGAACTCGAATCCCTTCAGCTGTAACAAGTTCGCCAACACTCGAATAATCTTCCAAGCAGGCCTTGACTCTCCCTTCGGAGACAGCGCTCCTTTGACGGTCTGCCAAGTGTGATCTATATTAATATACGTGCCCGATGTTTCAGCGTAGGGCGCCATCGGTAAAATCACATGAGCATACTCTTTGATAGCGTCATTTTGATAGGCAGACAGTACCACCACACATTCCGCGGCCAACATCGACTGACGTGCTCGATAAGGGTTGGCAATATCAAATTCCGGTTCAACTGCCATCAACAAATAGCCTTTCAGCTTTGCTTCTAGAGCCGCTTGCACAGAGTGTCCCTGTGTTTCAATAGACTGACCTGCTACCGTTCGGTGCGGAAGCATGCCGGCTAAACAAGCACCGGCACTGTTTGCACCCGTGGTCAAACGAAGCACGCGTGCACCGCTTAATTGTTGCAGGAGTGCTACCAATGTTCGCAACAAAGCGGCCTCAGGATGGTTTTCACACAAAGCTCCGGTAACGATTACCGCATTGGGCCGACGCAACGCATCGGCACTTGCCTTCAATCTGGCATCCACCGTCAACCCTACCAACAACGTTTGTACTTCTCGAGGCAACGTGTCCCCGTTGTCTGCCAAAGCCAACACCAAACTTGCCACAATCCGGGGCATCTCTTCAGGAGAAACTATCAGTTTGTCTGATACGGTTGCATGCAAATCATAATCAACCGGATTAATCGCCATCAGAAAAGCGCCATTTCGGCGCGCTTTCAAGACGCGAATACCCGCTAGAGGGAGCTCTTTATCCAGGTTACATCCCAACAGTAAAATCGTTTCTTGTCGCTCAAGATCAGCATAGCGCAAGGTACTTTCTGGCATAAGCGGTTGCGTCCGTTCATCCCGAAAATCCGTTTGCTGTAAACGATGATCTACATTTTGAACACCCAGCGATCGCATGCATTTTTGCAATAAATAGAGTTCTTCTAAGGTCGAGGAAGGTGACGCAAGGGCTGCCCACTGTTCAGGCCCATGCTGTTTCAGCACACGGGCCATACCGTCCGCTGCAAACTTCAGCGCAGTCGGCCAATCGACTTTTTCCCATTGACCGTCCCGTTTTATCATCGGAACTTGTGCCCGATCAGCATGATGTAACCCAAGATAACTGAATCTATCGCGATCAGATAGCCATGTTTCGTTGATGTCTTCCTGCTCTTTAGGAACCACACGCATGAGCTCATTACGTCGCACATGCAAATAAATAGTCGATCCCAAACAATCATGAGGTGCCACACCGTTTTGTTGCGTTAATTCCCAGGCCCTTGCTGTGAAACGGTACGGTTTTGAAGTCAGCGCGCCCACAGGACACAGATCGATCACATTCCCTGAC
>CAMBHM010000192.1 GCA_945867185.1 Legionella genomosp. 1 | reverse complement strand
ACCATCAGTTTACTTCGAGTAGGAAGCGATGCCAAAATCACGATTCAGCGCAACGGCCTAGAAATGACGTTGAATGCAATCGTCACCGACGTCAAGAAAAACGAACAACAACTGCAAACCAGCAACCCCTTCCTGTATGGACTGGCCCTTAGAAATTTCGAACAAGACTCGCCCATGCACGGCCACATCGTAGGCGTTCAAGTGGTGGGAGCGTCCGAGAACAGTGCAGGCTGGCGAGCCGGCATTCGTCCAGGAGATGTCATCATTGCGGCCAATAAACAACCCACCACAACCACCAAATCACTGCAATCAATCGCATTACAGAAAAAACAAGACCTATTGGTGCAAGTCATACGAGGAGCAGGTGCGCTATATATTCTAATCATTTAGAGAAACGCCGTTTCTCTTCTTGACAATCCTTATCGAAAAAGCCAAAATCACCCCCTCGTTTGGCTATGTAGCTCAGCCGGTTAGAGCGCGGCACTCATAATGCTGAGGTCGGTGGTTCGAGTCCACCCATAGCCACCATTAGAATCAATAGGCTACAAAAATACTATAGCTCAAAAGCATTTTGTAAAGTGCATGATGAAGCATGTTTTGATGTGATACTCTATACTGCAACCTTTAGAGACTGAAGCCATGAGTGAAGCTACAGATTATCGCTGGATACAACGTTTCTCTAATTATAAAAGAGCATTGCTACAACTTGAAAAATTTATTAAAAAAGGTACATTAAATGAGTTAGAAGAACAAGGTTTGATTCAGGCGTTTGAATACACGCATGAATTAGCCTGGAATGTATTGCGAGATTTTCTTCGTGACCAAGGCCACTCTAACATCACAGGCTCTCGAGATGCGACCCGTGAGGCATTCAAAGTAGCGCTTATCCAAGATGGTGATGCATGGATGGATATGATTAAAGATAGAAATAGAACGAGCCATACCTATAACCAAGCAACAGCAAATCTGATTGTAAAAAATATTACCGAACGCTTTTTCACCTTATTTATAACTCTTCGCGAGACCATGGAGCCTTTAATACATGTCCGCTAAACAACATCACGATCCCTTGCGTTTTGGTCTTAAAGAGTCGACCATCAGTGCTATTAACAGTGTCTTGTCGAACTGTCCAGACATTGAACAAGCCGTCATCTATGGTTCCCGTGCTAAAGAAAATTATCGAAATGGTTCTGACATCGATTTGACGTTATTCGGTAACGCTTTAACTTATACTCAATTCAACCAAATTGAAACACAACTTGACGACTTATTATTGCCTTATTCGATTGACCTCTCCCTTTTTAATCAATTAGACAATCCTGATTTAATCGATCATATCAAACGCATAGGTAGATCTTTCTACAAAAAATAACACCCATCAATCGAATGTTAAACAGCATCATAAGCGTGTTGAATAGCGCCGCAGTCTCACTGGATACCTGCTCAAAAATGATGTCAATAGGTATGAGAAAAAATTCTCTCATACCCATTTGGCGCGCAGCGGCATATGGGTATGAGCAGTTAACTTTAATAAATCCTTAAGTTTTTGCTGATAGAATCCCTTTCTAGTCAAAAGGAATACCATGCGTCTAACTCGATCACAGATAGTGAAGCAGTTTATTGGGGCTACTTCTACTGCATCTAGTATTTATGCATTCACCAGTCTCATTCTATTTCCTATTCTACTAGGTCTTACGACAGCTTATGGCCTGCCCTTTTTTGAAGGATTGTTTTCAAAAGCCACGGCGATTGTGGTAAGTAGCTTAACTGGATGTGGATTATTAGGGTTTGGAATGACTGGGAAAGCCGCCTCAGTGAATAAAAAATCCTATGAACTCAAGATTGATATCTATACGGGAGATCGCATTCGTGAACTCTTTGAAAGAATAAAAAAATCATCTAAAGACTCAGCTCAGACAGTACCTCAAGAAATAAAACCAGATCTTAAAAAAACCAGATCAGACATCAATCGTATTGCCAAGGCAGGATTTACTCAAGCAACAACCATTTGGGCTGTTTCTTCCGTCATCTTTATTCCTTTATTTGCGCTACCTCCACTAGGTCTCGCAGCCATAACCCTCTCATCCCTATTGGCATTGAGTTTTGGCCTTTACTATGCTTATACAAAATCCAAAGAGATTGACCGAGAGAAAATTCGTCAAGCTGAATATAAGACTGCAGAGACCCAATTTAATTGTGCAAAAACAATAAAACAAATGCACGACCCCCATTGCCATCAATCTAATACTCTATCTGAAACTGTAGCCCTGTTAAACAACTATAATAAGGAACAAAAATGGGCTCACAGAAAGTCTTTAGCCATCGCCAGTTTATTTGGGGCCATGACAGGCTCCTCTGTCGCCACCATTTTAGTAACGCTGATTTTATTAGCAGTTGCTACTACCCCAGTAGGTTGGTTAACCGGCATCATCGCACTAGGGGGTGCCTTATTTATGGGGTGCAATAACTACCAAGTTCAACAAGACAAATTAAATAGAGAACGGAACCTTGCCTTAGCAAGAGCGTTTCGATCCAAAACAGAAGGTATGCTTAAAGAGGTGACGACCCCAACACGACCATCAACCTTGACACCAGAAAAACAGAAGCGCTTCCGAGACCTATTTAAACGATTCTCTAACGGAGTACACGAAAAGGTTTCAACCATTCGAGCGGAGCTTGGCTCAGTGGCTACTTTCAAAGAAGCACTTAAAGATCCTATCTTTAAAGAAGCGTTTCAAAAAGCATTGAAAGCACCTATTGAACAGTCGGAATTAGATGATCGTTCTCTGGTCATTTCGTTCAATTAAAATAGCGTAATGTTCTCTTAATAATCATATTATATAATCGGGCATCGATATTTGCCAGCAGGACATTGCATGCCTATTCTGATGTATACAGGACCTTACTTCGAGATGCTGAACACCTTGGCACCGCTTCGAAGTCGATTAGCCCCTTCTCTCTCTAGCGATGAAACACAAGCGGAGTATCTTAGGCTAGTTACTAGAGATCTATTAGGGCTTCGATTTTTCATCCCTACTGATGAACACACCATAGATTCCATGCAACAACAACTTCTACGGTACGATCATTTATTCCAATCCCCCTCTGGATCCTTAGGAAAGGTCCACTATGCACAAGGCGATTTTGATGGATCCGTCTTCAGTCAATGTTTGTTGAGACAGACTGAATTATATTCTACTTGTCCAAAACAAGTTCAATCTTTAGACTTCGTATTTCTAAATAGCGCCGGTGTGCCATGCGGTCTTTCAATTGCCTATTCTGAAGGTCTTGTGTCAAATTCTAGGGCGTTTATCTTAACCATCATTGAAAATGTAACACAATTTCCTCAAAATCGCAGGGTCACCTGCTTTGTGCATAGCGATTTCAATCAACTAGAACCTATACAGAAGGTAGAATTAAATACCGCCCTTCCAA
>CAMBHM010000191.1 GCA_945867185.1 Legionella genomosp. 1 | reverse complement strand
GGGGTCAAGTCTGTTTTTATACGCATCTTTGAATCCCTAATTTCTGCATAACATCGCAAATACTCATTTTAAGGCTGGGATCATTATGCAGCTCTTGCGCAAAAAGATGAAGGGTAGAAGAAACACCACCGTAATGCCTTAGTCCAAAGGCCTCTGCTATTTCCTGCAATCGATAATCTCCATATTTACGTGCAATATACATAGCCATTTTCCTCGGAACATTAGGCTTTCCTCGACCCTTTTTCACAGTAGTGAGTGCTTTCTTTTCTTCACCAAACATCAAAGCAATCTCCGAAATAATTTCAATCATTGGGATGCGGCGAATCACCCGCTCATGGCGAGGAATCTCTATTGATGATTTATCTATTGTGAGCGTGTTTAAGAAGGCCTCTTCGCCTAAAATAGGCAATGCGGCTGCCTGACTATAAAATGTGATCAGTCTTTTATCCAACCCCTCATTTTCAATAAAACACCGATACTGTTCCGAATTATCCCCACGCCCTGTCAGCTGAGCGTAAACTTCTTTTCGAACCAACCATGCCGGAACTTTGACTTTATCGATATAGGCTAAATAACTTGACCATTCATACTGCTCCAAGCACTTAACCATTCCTGCAGAGAGGGGGTTTATGTGAATATATTTACTCAAATGCAAAAGATACTCATTTGAATCAACCAAAATGGCCTTATAACGACCTCGAAACAAAGGTCCGTCGGTCTTTTTTGATCGATTGTAACGTTGCGTGTATACGCCATTGATATGACGCATGACGCGGCTCAAATTGGCTTGGGGTGTTTTCATCAGCAAATGATAGTGGTTCCCCATCAAACAGTAAGCATGTATCTCTACGCAAAATTGATGACACGCTTCTCCAAGCGTTTGTAAAAATATCTCCCGATCAACCTTGTCATGATATATTTCTCGACGCCCAGAACCTCGGTTCATAACATGATAATATGCATTCTCATAAATAATGCGATGGGGTCTCGACATGAATAAATACCAAAAATTAAAAACTGAACTCTAATAGAATAAATGTCGACATACAAACAGACTTGACCCCCTGGCCTATGTTTGGCAATAATATGGTTGTTATTAAATGAGACTATTTGATATCGACATTTTCTTGAAGGAGAAAGCATTACGTTGAGTACGTCTTGTTGCCAGCGTATTGACATTGCAATATAAGAACCTATAATAAGCATATAATATAGGTCTTTATTAAGGTCATAATAATGCAAACTTTATATGCAACACAAGTAGCTAGTATTAGCGAATTAAAAAAAAATCCAACAAAACTTATTAATGATGCACATGGAATGCCCGTGGTTATTCTTAATCACAACATAGCAGCTGCCTATTTAATCCCGACGGAAACCTTTGAAAGGTTAATGGATGCTGTTGATGATAACGAGCTAAAAAACATTGTAGAACAACGTCTTTCAGCACCATTTACATCTGTTAAGGTTGATCTTAATGATTTATGAGCTATATTTTCATCCTCTTGCGTTAAAAGAATGGAAGAAACTTTCAAAAGAATTGCAGGAGCAATTTAAAAAATTATTGAAACGCCGACTTGAAAACCCGCATGTTACTTCTGCCAAATTGAGCGGTCAGCTTAAAGATTGCTATAAGATCAAATTACATCAAACTGGGTATCGATTGGTCTACCAAGTTAACGATGTTGACATCCTCCTCGCCCTAAAGGACGAGGATTCCTACGGTGCTCAAGCAACAAGTGCTTGAGTCACTTCGATGGGTTCCTGCTTCGCAGAGAGGTCTGACTGCACCAACTCTCCACAGGCTAACAAGCGATGTCCTCGCTCTAATATATTAATAGCGCCGACTATATCGGCATTATTTTCATAGCCACAACTGACACACAAAAACTCAGCTTGGGTAAGCCGATTCTCTTTGGATATATGATGACAACATGGACAAGTGCGACTTGTGTTATGAGGCGGTACTGCTAACAATATCCCGCCATTCCAGAGCATTTTGTACTCCAGCTGACGTCTGAACTCACCCCACCCTTGATCAAGAATAGTACGGTTCAAACCTGTTTTTTGCCGGACTCTTTTGCCATGCTGCTCACGACTGCCTTTCGAAGACTTGGACATGTTCCGTACCTGCAAATCTTCAATACAGACGAGCGCGTGGTTTTTGCTGATCACTGTAGTGGTTTTGTGCAGGAAATCTTTTCTGGCATTCGCGATATCCGTGTGAATCTTTTGTGCCTTGGCTCTCGCCTTCTTCCAGTTACTACTGAATTTAACTTTTCGACTCATGCGCCGTTGGTAACGTGCAAGACGCTGCTGGTGTTTTTTAAAACTATTTAAGGGTGCAATACTTTCTGCATTACTCATGGTTGCAAAACGAGTAATCCCGACATCAATACCTACCGCACTGGTTGCCTCAGAAAGCACTGTCATCACCTCTCGCTGAGTCTGAATGGATACGAACCATTTACCGCCCGATTGACTTACTGTCATGTTTCGCAAGTCACCAAGAACCTTACGGCTGTTGTAGTAACGTAACCAACCTAGCTTTGGTAGAAAAAGACGGTTATTCTTTTCATCAAGCTTAAACTGTTTTGAATCGGGGTATCGAAAACTATCGCCGCTCCCTTTGCGCTTAAAACAAGGAGAATCAGTGCGTTTTGCAAAAAAATTCTGATAAGCTTTATCCAAATCCTTTAAGGCATGCTGCAAGGCCTGCGACGGCGCGTCTTTTAGCCAAGAAAATTTAGGGTCGCGCTTCCAAGAGGGTAAATTGGAAGCCATGGAAACGTAGCTTATGAATTTTTTTCCAGCCTCAAAATTTTCCTTCTGAAGTGCCAATGCTTTGTTATAGGCAAAACGACAGGAACCCGCAAAACGACGCATATCACGCTGCTGTGCACCCGTTGGCATCAATTGAAATTTAAAAGCTTGAAGTCGATTCATGCCTCAATTATACTTCGGTCTATGAATGAAAACAATGACATTAGACGAGGAAGACATTGCGTTTTTAATATGCACGTACACCTGGTCTTCGTAACAAAATATCGACGTAATGTTTTTACAAATGACATCCTAGAGGCATTAAGTCCTATTTTTGATTCTGTTTGTAAAGATTTCGATGCGACATTGGTTGAATTCGAGGGTGAAGACGATCATGTGCATTTACTCGTGACTTATCCACCAAAAGTGTCTGTTTCGAAATTGGTCAATAGCTTGAAAGGAGTATCCAGTCTACTGATTCGAAAGATGGATTATCCTGGCATCAAGAAAAAATTATGGGGTGGAGCACTTTGGTCTCCAAGCTACTTTGCTTCAAGTTGCGGTGGAGCACCCATCGCAATCATTAGAACTTATATTGAACAACAGCGCACGCCACATTAACGTCAACCCCGCTGGCTTACATCCCCGCCCTGAAGGGCGAGGTTTTACGCCATGGGTGATAAAT
>CAMBHM010000190.1 GCA_945867185.1 Legionella genomosp. 1 | reverse complement strand
TGTCAAAATTGATGCGTTGACCGTTGGAGGGACTCGCTCATGACGATTTGGTTTAATGAGTTTACCTTATACGAATTAAATCAACGTGGTAAAGACACTTTGGCTGATTTTCTAGGAATAGCTTTTACAGCGATAACAGAAGATACGTTGACCGCAACCATGCCTGCTGATGAGCGGACCAAGCAACCCATTGGTATCGTACATGGTGGGGCTAATGTGGTGCTTGCAGAAACCATCGCCAGTACTGCTGCGAATGCGGTGGTCGATTTAGAGCAATATTATTGTGTGGGTTTGGAAATCAATGCCAATCATATTCGCGCAGTCAAGGAAGGGCTTATCACAGGTGTCGCGCGTCCTATTCATTTGGGTAGAACAACCCAAGTTTGGCATATCGAACTCTATAATGAGAGAGATCAAGTCACCTGTATATCCAGAATGACTGCCGCAGTCGTGGCGCGATCCTAACCACGTAAGAGCATCAACAAGGCTGTAATTTCTGAAATTCTTTCTGTTGGTTGAGTGCTCAAAAGCGTAAACTGAAGTCGTGAAGGGCCGTTTAGTTTATAGCGCTTGGCATGGACTTGAATCAATTGAATAAGGGCTTGTGCATTGATGTTGGGTTGCTCGTGGAACTCTATTTTTCCTTGTGTCCCAGATGAGATAATACGTAGAATGCCAAGCGTCGTAGCCAATTGTTTTAGTTCGGTTACTTTTAATAAATGTTTGACCGAATCCGGTAATAAACCAAACCTATCAATCAATTCCACATGGATATTTTGTAACTGTTCTGGCGTATTGGCATGAGAAATGCGTTTATACAAAATAAGTCTTGTGTGGATATCGCCAATATAGCTTTCAGGAAGGATAGTACTGATCTGAAGATCAATTTCAGGTCCATGATGCATGGGCGCAGCAAGTTCTGGTGTTTTTTTAGATTTTAAGTCGCTGACAGCTCTATCCAACATTTCCATGAACAAGGTAAAGCCCACTGCATGCATATTCCCGCTTTGATCTTCGCCTAACAGCTCGCCTGCGCCGCGAATTTCTAGATCATGAGTGGCTAAGGTAAAGCCTGCGCCTAACTCTTCTAAAGAAACGATGGCCTCAAGACGTTTCACTGCATCGGGGGTGATTGATTGTTCAGGAGGTGTTAACAAGTAAGCATAGGCTTGATGGTGAGAACGTCCTACACGGCCACGTAGTTGATGCAATTGTGCAAGTCCGAAGGTATCGGCTCTTTCAATCAGAATGGTATTGGCAGTGGGGATGTCGATGCCATTTTCGATGATGGTGGTGCACACGAGTACATTAAAACGATGATGATAAAAATCGGACATGATCTGTTCCAATGCACGCTCGCGCATTTGACCATGAGCGCTTTGGATCTTGGCTTCAGGGACCAATTGTTGTAACGTTTGAACCACTTGTAACATGCTGTCTACATTATTGTGCAAATAAAATACTTGTCCACCACGCAGGATTTCACGTAACAACGCTTCTCGGATAATGACATCGTTCTTTTCTTGCCAAAATGTTTTGATGGCTAAACGTTTGGCAGGTGGCGTGGTTATCAAGGAAATATCACGGATCCCTGCCATGGCCATATTCAGTGTCCGTGGAATGGGCGTTGCTGTCATCGATAAAATATCGACATGTGTGCGCAGCGCTTTGATATGCTCTTTCTGTTTGACTCCAAATCGGTGCTCTTCGTCAATGATGAGTAAGCCTAACTCTCGAAATTGAATGTCCTTTTGAAATAATTTGTGAGTTCCTATCACAATGTCTACACGACCCTCTCGCAAAGATTGAATGACGGCAGTGGTTTCTTTAGCGCTTCGAAAACGTGATAGTAAATCAATGTGAATGGGAAAATCAGCGAAGCGATCGCGAAAGGTTTCTAAATGTTGTCCTGCCAATAGCGTGGTAGGAACCAGCACGCAGACCTGTTTGCCCTCCAAAACAGCTAAGAAAGCAGCCCGCATAGCGACTTCTGTTTTACCAAAGCCAACATCTCCACAAATCAAACGATCCATCGGGCGAGGGGATTGTAGATCGGCAATGATTTGATGAATAGCCGTCGTTTGATCAGGTGTCTCATCAAAGGGGAATCCACTGGCAAATCGCTCATATTCCTTCAGATTACACGTATAAACATGGCCGGGGGCTGCTTCACGTTTGGCATAGATGTCTAACAGTTCAATGGCGAGATCATGGGTTTTTTCGAGCGCTTTCCTTTTGTCTTTTTGCCATTTGTCTGTTCCTAATCGATGTAAAGGCGCATGCTCAGTATCTCCTCCTGTGTATCGGCTGATGAGGTGTAATGAGGTGACTGGCACATAAATCTTATCATCTCCCGCATAAGCAAGGACTAAAAATTCATTCGCCATGTCTTGATGAACGAGGGTTTGCAAACCAAGATAGCGACCAATTCCAAAGTCGATGTGTACAACAGGCACACCAACGCGAAGCTCTACCAAATCACGGATGATGAGATCCGGATCAACGGATTTTTGTTGACGGCGCCGTTGAGGCGCTCGCTGCTCACCAAAAAGTTGTGACTCCACTACGATGGATAGGTGCAGATCCTCTAATTCTACCCCTTCCTGAAGTGGCCCAACCGTTATTTGAACAGGCATTGTAGCGTCCACAAAGCCCTGCCAAGAGTGCTGAATGGTAGGGTTGATCCGGGAGGCTTTGAGGAGATCCATGAGGACTTCGCGACGACCTGCGCTTTCTACTACGAGCAATGTTCGATGATTGGGGGACTGGATGTATCGTGCCAAAGCTTCTAAGGGCTCTTCAGCTTGGCGAATGGCGGGTAACTCAGGGCCTGCTGTCACTTGAAATGGCAATGATTTTTTCTTGCCAGCATCCGCATACACCCGTAATGGGGTATGTTGATTGAACGCCGCCCCTAATTCCGCAGGGTTGAGATAGCAACTTTGCGGGGGTAAAAGGGGGCGTGTTAGGTCATGTTTTCGATCGTCATATCGTGTGGTTAGTTCTTGAAAAAAGGTGTCGGCATACTCGTGAATGTTTCCAACCAAGCATACTCGAGATTGCTTCGGAAGATAGTCAAAAAAAGTGGCTGTTTTTTCAAAAAACAAGGGCAAATAATATTCAATCCCACTGGGAAATTGTCCGTCACTGACTGACTCATACAGGGGACATTGACTGGGGTTTCCTGGAAATTGTGCTCGATAGGCACGACGAAAGAGTGCAATGCTCTCGTCATTCATCGGCATTTCACGAGCCGGCAACACGTCGATCGCGCTTATTTTTTCAATCGTACGCTGCGTTTCTGGATCAAATCGACGTAAACTATCCACCACGTCATCAAACAGTTCGATTCGGAAGGGTAACCCACTGCCCATCGGATATAAATCAATGAGTGCCCCACGAACAGCAAATTCACCATGCTCCAGTACTTTATTCACAGAACGATAGCCAGCTTGTTGTAATTGTTCTCGGAATGAATGAATTT
>CAMBHM010000189.1 GCA_945867185.1 Legionella genomosp. 1 | reverse complement strand
GGGATGCTTTTTTTATCAACTATTAATCGGACCTTTGAGGCTTATGCCAAAGTTATTTTAGCAGGGGAATATCTGTTGGGGTTGTTGCCGCGAGAGACGCATGAGTATGCAAAGTTTATTAAACCAAGTGAGCTTGCGGCCGCTGCGCGGGCCCTTGGATTTGAGACGGTGTCTCTTCAGGGCATGGCGTATCATCCCTTCACGAGGAAAGCTTCTTTAGGCGGTTCTACTCAAATGAACTATTTGTTGGCTTGTTGTCTTGTCGCGTAACGTTGCACAAACCGTTGATGAGCATATCTCGCTTGATCTTCCGAGACGATATCCACCTCATTTCCAAATAAATCAACGCGGGCCGTGTCTTTTTTCTGGCAGCTGAGATAGGCAGGAGAAGCACTGTAATAAGTCAAAGCCTCTTTTAATAATTTTTTACTGAAGGGAGGGGACTCTAAGCGTTCATAAAAGTCCATGATGTCATCATAAATCCCTATTTTGAGCGGTTTGACTTGATTTCCTTTTTTAAAGAAAGCGCTTGGAAAATGGTCAATTAGCCAATCCAATGTGATTAGTTTTTCTTTTTTTGCTGCGTCATAATCTTGCATGATTAGGTGACATCACGTTGTTTTTCACCCGTATACAATTGACGCGGGCGACCAATTTTAGACTGACTCGCTGTCATCTCCATCCAGTGTGACATCCAGCCTACCGTGCGTGCCAAAGCAAAAATAACAGTGAACATATTGGAGGGGATGCCGATGGCACTTAAGGTGATGCCAGAGTAAAAATCTACATTGGGATACAGTTTCTTCTCAATGAAGTAGGGATCCTCTAAGGCGATGCGTTCTAATTCCATGGCTAATTTAAACAACGGTTCATTTTGAGCTCCCATGGTTTTTAAAACATGATGGCATGTTTCGCGCATGACTTTAGCGCGTGGGTCGTAGCTTTTATAAACACGATGCCCAAAGCCCATGAGACGGAAGGGATCCTGTTTGTCTTTGGCACGCTTGATGAAGTGATCGATGCGACTGATATCGCCAATTTCTTTCAACATGTTTAAACAGGCCTCGTTGGCGCCACCATGGGCAGGGCCCCAGAGGGCACCAATACCTGCTGAAATACAGGCGAAGGGATTGGCTCCTGTGGATCCGGCAAGGCGTACCGTGGAGGTGGAGGCGTTCTGTTCGTGATCTGCATGCAACGTAAAAATGGTATCCATGGCTTTGACAATCACAGGGTTGGGCGTTGTTTCTTCAGTCGGCACGCCATACATCATGTGTAAGAAGTTTTCCGCATAAGACATTTTATTTTGTGGATACATGTAAGGTAGACCGATGGAATATTTATAGGTCATGGCGGCTAAAGTAGGCATTTTTGCAATCAGACGGATGGCAGAGGTGTACCGGTCTTGCTGGTTATTTAAATCCATGGAATCATGATAGAAGGCGGATAAAGCGCCAACGATCCCTACCATAATGGCCATGGGATGCGCATCTCGACGAAACCCATTTAAGAAATGGACCATCTGTTGATGAACCATTGTGTGATTATTGATCAGGCAGTTGAATTGTGTTTTCTCTGTGGGATTTGGCAAGTCTCCGTTTAATAGAAGATAACAGACATCTAGAAAATCTTTTTTTTCTGCCAATTGCTCTATAGGGTATCCGCGGTACAGAAGAATGCCTTTTTCTCCATCGATATAGGTGATTTTGGATTCACAAGCGGCTGTGAACATGAAACCAGGATCATAGGTGAATAGATGAGAAGCGCCTATGGCGTTGATGTCAATCACATCATTCCCGAGTGTGGGAGAGTAGATGGGTAATTCAATGGGATGGTGGCCATTGATGGTTAAGTGCGCCGTCTTTTGTGTCATAAAGAGCTCCTGATGGCCTTTTCGTCTACGTGAAACCTGTGGTCGGAACTATATCGAAAGGACACATTCATTTCAATGGGTTCCTATGCTATGCTTTGAACCTCTTTTTTATTGTCAAAGGTCATCATGGGGTATTCAGCCAAAGAAGTCACGCCAGTCAATATAGAAGACGAATTACAACAGTCTTATCTTGATTATGCGATGAGCGTTATAGTTGGTCGTGCATTACCTGATGTTCGTGATGGGTTAAAGCCCGTTCATCGGCGTGTGTTGTATGCGATGAGTGAATTGGGCAACGACTGGAACAAGCCTTATAAGAAATCAGCACGTGTGGTCGGGGATGTGATAGGTAAATATCATCCGCATGGGGATACGGCAGTTTATGACACGATAGTGCGTATGGCGCAACATTTTTCTATGCGCTATATGTTGGTCGATGGGCAGGGTAACTTTGGTTCGGTTGACGGGGATGCGCCGGCTGCGATGCGTTATACCGAAGTGAGAATGTCCAAAATGGCCCATGCGTTGTTGGCCGATTTGGATAAAGAAACGGTTGATTTTAGTCCTAACTATGATGAAACAGAATTTGCCCCGGTGGTGTTACCTGCTAGAACGCCCAATTTATTGGTCAATGGCTCTTCTGGTATCGCAGTCGGCATGGCGACGAATATTCCGCCGCATAACCTCACTGAAATCATCGATGCTTGTGTGGCATTGGTTGCTAATCCAGACATTACCATTGATGAATTGATGGAGATTGTGCCTGGGCCTGATTTTCCAACGGCGGCTATCATCAATGGACGCGCTGGGATTGTTGAAGCGTATCGTACGGGTCGAGGCCGTATTTCTATCCGTGCAAGAACCGAAGTGGAAACCGATGAGCATACGGGTCGGCAGGCTATTATTATTCATGAGTTGCCTTATCAAGTGAATAAAGCACGTTTGGTGGAGCGAATTGCGGAACTGGTGCGTGAAAAACGGCTAGAAGGTATTTCTGGATTGCGCGATGAGTCTGATAAACAGGGCATGCGTGTGGTGATTGAGTTAAAACGTGGCGAAATGGCCGATGTTTTACTTAATAATTTGTATGCGCACACCCAGATGCAAAATGTATTTGGTATCAATATGGTTGCGTTGGTTGATGGGCAGCCTAGGACCTTAAATTTAAAACAAATTCTTGAGTATTTTATCAAACATCGTCGTGAGGTGGTGACTCGTCGGTGTATTTTTGAGTTAAAAAAGGCGCGCGCGCGTGCGCATCTATTAGAAGGGCTCGGTATTGCGCTTGCCAACATCGATGAGATGATCGCATTGATTAAAAATTCTGCGACACCTCAAGAAGCAAAGGAGGGTTTGTTGGCCCGTCCATGGCCGCCTGGCTTGGTGCTGGGTATGTTAAAAAATACCGGTAGCAATGCTTCTCGGCCGGATGATTTGGAAGCCGATCAAGGTTTAAGTGATGCAGGATACAGATTGTCTTCGTTACAAGCGCAAGCCATCTTAGAGCTGCGATTACACCGTTTAACAGCCTTAGAACAAGATAAAATTTTAAGTGAGTTTGAGCAGTTACTTCAGGTTATCAAGGAACTACTGGATATTTTGTCTTCGCCCGTTCGTTTGTTG
>CAMBHM010000188.1 GCA_945867185.1 Legionella genomosp. 1 | reverse complement strand
GAAGCCCACTTAACCCTTGTGGGCAGTCAAACAGATTACGTCATGGCTCCTGAATTCAATCCGTTGAAAGATTGGGATCTCTCCTTATTTTGTCTTGCAGCAGAACAACCAAACTTTGATGATCTCAAAATCATCCTTGAAAATTTTAAAGGACTCCGATCTTGCTATGCCGTAGCAAGAGGGGATGCCTTACATTATGCTTTTAGGCTCCCCTTCTCCCCTCAACCCATCGATCTATCCATTGTCGTTTATCCCCAGTGCGCGTACACGATCCAACAATGCATTCGGATCTCTCAGGTGGAGCGACGATTAACTCATAAATCGCAAATCCTTGATCTAAATACCGCTGAATTTTACGCAGCGAATACCAGTTGGCGAACAATGACCAAAGGAAAACTGGTAAAACCAGACGTACTCGATTATGGATATATTATATACGATATGGTTAATGATCGTTTAAAACGACTCAGAGACACCCAGAGTACAGAGCGACTCAATGATCCTTTTTTACGAAATTGCCTTCGACAAATGAGTAACCGCCCTTATTATGAGCAGAAAGACATTATCAACTATGCCAAAAAACATTTAGCAAAAAAAAATTCTGACAATGGAGAGCCCTATTCTCATCAAGAAATAGCGCTCTGTTTGAAAGAAATTTTAGCAGAGCATGATCTTGCCCTCCCCCCGCGAAGAGGCCATGACGTCTTTTTTCCAGCATTTAATAAGCCGAAGGAAATGGAAACCTTCAGACCAGATCGAACTATTGATTCACACGCGGGTTTATCTTGATGTACTGCGCGCGGCCATCCATGGCAGCTAGCGGGAACCGCTGATACCCAAATTTATGCAAGCCCTAAAGACGTCAGCTTCAACTGTCGTCCGCACACCCAGGCTTTATTTAAATCTTGAACGACTTCTTTCGCCATACCCTTCGGTAACCGAACTGTTGAGTGATCATCATGAATTTTCAAACCCGTGATGAATCGACTTTGCAACCCTGCTTCGTTCGCAATGGCGCCAACAATGTTGCCAGGTTTCACCCCATGCACACGACCGACGTCAATTCGAAATAGTTCTTGTGGGTATTCGGCGCGTTCACGTTTGAATTCGCTTCGATCGACCGTGCCGGCTGTACGCTCTGCTCTTGAGGAAGGTGTCCGAACTCTCGCTTCTTTGACAGGGCGTTCTACTTTTGGCAACGACAACTCCTGCTTCCAAGGCTTGTCTTGATTCAATAATAAAGCCAATACAGCAGCCACATCGACAGCAGTTGACTCATGTTCACTCAAATAAGTCTCAATCATATGACGGTACGAAGGCAGGTGCTCGTGTGCTAAACGTGCGGTGATACTGTCCATGAAGCGCTTCTGCTTGGCCACCTGGATCATATGATCATTAGGAATAGCTATTTTTTCAATGCGTTGACGCGTATGGCGTTCCAGGGTTATTAAAAATCGAGATTCTTTAGGCGTCACAAATAAAATAGTCACGCCACTACGCCCTGCTCGACCGGTTCGACCAATACGATGCACATAGGTTTCTGAGTCATGCGCCATGTCATAATTGATAACATGCGTCACACGCTCTACGTCCAACCCACGAGCTGCCACATCGGTTGCAACCAACACATCAATCGCACCACTTTTAAATTGTGTGATCATGCGTTCTCGTATGGCTTGTGTCAGATCACCATGGATCGCCATGGCACGGTGCCCTTGTTGCTGCAACATTTCAGCCACTTCTTCTGTACTGCTTTTCGTACGCACAAATACAATAACCCCTTGATACTCCTCAGAAGCCAATATGCGCAACAATGCTTCTGGCTTCTGCCCTTGAGAGGCAAATAAAAACCGCTGTTCCGTGCTTTTTACAGTCGCAGTCTCCATACGAATTTCAATAGACACGGGATCATTCAAATAACGATTGGCAATTTGTCTAATACGAGGGGGCATGGTTGCTGAAAATAATGCGATTTGTTTCTTAGCAGGCAACTTTGATAAAATCGTTTCTACATCGTCAATGAACCCCATCCGTAACATCTCATCCGCTTCATCGAGCACCAACGTATTCAAATTATCCAGCTGTAATGTGCCACGATCGATATGATCGAGAATCCGTCCTGGGGTACCCACGACAATATTTGCACCCTCTCGTAATTTTTTTAATTGCGGACGATAATCTTGACCCCCACACAATACAGTAATGCGAGCACCAGGCAGATGTGCGCCCAGTCGCTCAAAATGTTCGGACACTTGGATGGCTAGTTCTCGAGTAGGTGCGAGTATAAGTGCTTGAGGGCCTTGTTGCGTAGCTATCAAACGTTGCAAAATAGGCAGAGCAAACGCTGCTGTTTTCCCGGTGCCCGTTTGAGCTTGGCCAATCAAATCTCGCCCCTGCAATAGCCAAGGAATCGTTTGTTCCTGAATGGGCGAGGGATCTGTAAATTGTAATTCAGACAGCGCCAACAAAAGCGCCTCAGATAATTCTAATGCTGCAAAACCAGTTACATTGTGGGTCATAAATATCCTGAAAAAAGGGGTTCATCAATTACGATACGTCACCTGCTTTCAACAGCTACTAAAACCCAGCCCGGCCTAGCAATGACGACAAATTTAGATTCATTCCTGTGAAATCTGCTCAGTATGATATCAGATTTATTCGGAATGTGCACTCGTTTTATTCTATTTAGAAAAAATAGAGCGAGATCCCTAGCACGCGGATCGATTAAATTCCCCCGCTCTCGCGGGGGATTATTTTTATTTTGCAGCTACAATTTCAACCTGAAGATTGGCTACCACATCACTGTGTACATGTACTTCAATCATATATTGACCCACTGAGTGCAACGGCCCCTCAGGCATCATGATTTCACGTCGACTCACTTCTAAAGATTTTAAAAAGAGCGCATTCTGAATTTCATGGACCCCTACCGATCCATACAATTTTCCTTCATCGCTTGCCTGCGCAGCTATCACGACACTGCTGTCGTTTAATTTTGCTGCACGTTGCTCAGCATTCGCGAGGGCTACTTGCGCTTTTTTCTCAAGATCAGCTCGTCGCTCATTAAAAAGCGCAACGTTTCTATCCGTCGCAAATACTGCTTTGCTCTGTGGGATAAGAAAATTACGACCATAACCAGGCTTCACATTCACCCTGTCGCCCAGGCTGCCTAAATTTCTTACCTTTTCTAATAAAATTACTTGCATCTTACAACCCCTTTTGTAGGCTTACCTAGAAGGCAGGTACAACCGAAAATTAAACAAACTATCCAATGATCCAAAAATGACGTATACCGGTAGCATGATGAATGGCAACAACAACAAGGTCGCTGTCAACAACACAACCGATCCCAGTGGCTTTTGTTTGACTAATACCGCCAGGCTCAAACTCAACCCAGCAAGCAAAAAATAAAAAACAAACAAAGGCACCATACACGTGGCGACCACACTCTGTTCCCTCGTGGCAAACAATAAGATCCCCAACACCAACAGACCTATTTTGTCTCCT
>CAMBHM010000187.1 GCA_945867185.1 Legionella genomosp. 1 | reverse complement strand
GGACAGAAACGTGCGATTTTAACAGGAGCCCTAGTCCTATTGGCAAGTTATATCGAGATATCCCTTAGTCAATCGGATCGGGGCCTTACCGCCTCGCTAGCTGGCATTGCAGTTGGAACTGGCTTGCTGAAACCAAACATTTCCTCCTTATTGGGCAATGCCTACCCAGTGGGATCCCCTAAACGAGAAAGTGGCTTCACTATTTTTTATATGGGCATCACAACAGGTATTATTTTAGGCACCACCATTCCTAATTATCTGAATACTTATTTTGGCTGGTCCACTTCTTTTTTAAGTGCCGCCTTCGGTCTCGTCATTGCCTTCATGACCTTTTGGTTTGGTATCACCCGTCATAACATTAGAGATTACACCCCTTTTGAATATCACTTCAAAAAAATAGTATTAACCGGCCTACTTATGGCAACCCTCTGGGGACTTGCTTTTTATATGTTGAACCACCCTGGAATCGCCCCGTACCTATTTATCGTCATTGCTCTTTTCGCGCTCTTCTATTTATTACTTTGCGCCAAAGCAGAAGGAATAGAACAAGCACGCCAAACGTTGGTGATTCTCTTGCTATGCACCATGTCCGTGGTGTTTTTTGCCTTTTATTTCCAAATGTTTCTCTCTCTTACGTTGTTTATTTCACGCACAGTACAACCAACCCTTCTGGGGATATCCTTTCCACCACCCTATTACGTGGGCGTACAAAGTGTGGGTATGATTGTCTTCGGCTGCCTGCTTTCTTGCCAGAAAAATACGCTAGATATAAGAAAACAAGCTATTAAAATTGGCAATAAATTCATGACAGCCCTGCTCCTTATCACCGTGGCTTATGGATTAATCGCCCTTGTCTGCCGCATAACACCCCCCGAAACCTTACTCTCTCCGTGGCTTATTTTGCCAGCTTATCTTATGATTTCCCTGGGTGAAATGCTCTTGTCACCGGTAGGGTTATCCGCAGTGACACTACTTGCCAGCCATAAAAGAGTCAGTACGATGATGGGCATTTTTCTCATGTCACTTGGTATTGGCGCTTTTTTATCCGGCCAGCTGGCCTCTCTTACCGCCCTTTCTACTCAAGAATTATCGTCTGATCTCATCAAAGTTCATTATGGCTCCTCATTCGGTCAGCTCTTCCTTATTTTAACTGGCGCAACCCTTTTCTGTGCTATACTGAACATCGTCATCAAACGTTTTATGACAGCACCATTACCTCTTCATCACTAGGAGAACGATATGGGTTGTACACAATCACGACGTGTTGGTGTAGTAAACGAGCCTCTAGAAAAGATAGTTGCTGCTCCAGAAACCATTGAAGATCATGTGGAAGACTTTCTAGATTTTTTAACAACAGCGCGTCCCTATCCAGACGTCGACTCCTCTTTGCACATAGCAGCCCTAGCCATGCGCTTAAAAACGCACTGTAAGACCCCTACTGCCTGCATAAAAACAATTCACTATCTGACAGGGCTCGCGCAACAAGAAGATGATTTCAGAGTGTTTAATACCGCATTATTGTTGTATGAAGGCACTGATCGGATCTGGCATTTGAATAATGACTCACTGTTGTTCTTTGCAAATCTGCATGATGCAGACGAGCACTTTTTTAATACACTCCTCGATGAGATCAAATACTGCTGTACAACACGAGATGTCAGTTTGCAAACGGATCATCTCGATACAGTCATCGCCTCGTTCAACAAACAACGATCACTTCCCCCACATGTGCTTACCCTCATGGATGAGTGCTTAAAAAGCAGGATTCCCTCAGCCGAGCATATTAAGGACACCTTGTCTAGATTATCTCAAGCCTATTTCACACAGATTAGAAAACAAGCGAAAGATCTTCATTTACTTCATCATGATGTAGCGCACGCTCTCGAAATCAAATCTCGAACCAAACAAACCATTTTCCAGGCTTTAGAACTACCGATGGCCGAGACACCTCTCAAACAATTTTTACAACAATTAATAGGATTCCTCATACAATTTCATGATCTCTTTCAAGGCAATCAACCCCACGCCAAAAATGCCGAACAAGCCACAGCACTAACACTTTGTCGTGACATCAGCGACAATCTATTTATTATAGAAGCGCCCTTGATGAACCAATGTATCGAATTCATCGCTGATCGCCTTATCGTATTGGGTACAACCATGGTATTTAGCACCCAAAGTACGATGGATTTGTCAGAGTTATTTTTTCTTATAGAAAACGCAGCACGGCGTGTCGGTTGGTCCTTACTAGATGACTCCAACGCTCAATTTGTACAAATAATAAATGTTGCCATGCTGATTACTGGCGTTTGCGATAAAAACCCCGTAACCATGCGCAGCGTTGTCCGCTGTCAAGCAGACGATGAAGCGATGGTGACCCTACCCCTTATTAAAAAACAACTGTCTCACCCTTCACTACTAGAACAATTCTTTCGTACCGAACACTTTTCCACTTACTTCTCTTATCATAGGTTAGATCAGCAAGCTTTTCTTATCGCACTTGTTCCGCATCTGTGTATGCGGGCAGAATTAAGCGTTAAAAAAGCCCCAAAAGAAGCGGAAGCCTTTATGAGGTTGGTGTCAGTTTTAAAAAATCATTATTTTAACCCTACAAAACAGTCTTTTAAATCTGTGCTCGATACAACACTACGCCCTCAAAACCTGCGCAACATTTTAAATAAATTCTTTTTTTCAGCGATTGATTCCGAAATCACGTTTAGCCGTAGTCAAATAGCTGGTTTACGTTTTGCAAATCAAACACTCCATGCACTTTTCCGAGAGATAGATCCGGCCAACCAATTAGATGCAACCATTATTGATGCAACGATTCCAGAGATAGATTCGATGAATCTCCTGGCATTGAGAGAGTTCTATGTGACACTAACGCCCGTTGAGCAAACTCAACTATCCGAAGAGATGCTGCTTGCTGTTGTTTTCCAAGCAGGCACCCTCTATCAAGAAAAATCACAATTATCCCATCTAATGGAGTCCCATAGTGACCCAAGCACGCCTGCTATAGTACCCATTCACACGGCAGCGCGAAGTACCCTCTTCGCAAAACCAACAACGCCAGCAGGCCCCTTAATGTCCCATACAACACTGGGCGATTCTAGAGATAGTTTTGATTACAGAAAAGCAGTTTATTAGTGATTTTCAAAACACATTGCTTTAAGAAAGCGCATGGAAAAACATGAAATGTTGCTGTAGATCTAAAGGACAGTATTGGGTTGGCTGATACCCCTCAGTTGACCCAACTTACATCAAACACATGAACTGATATGGGTCCAGAGGGCGTTAAGCATCGGGCGCTGCTCTGTCAGTGGACAAGCTGGAGTCGGGAATGGGCTCAGGTCGTACTCTTTCCTTGCCGCTGAGCTCTCGAAACAAGTTTGCTTTGCTAACAACCCCCCTTTTTTTAGACATAGTCCAAACGAAATGTTTGAACGAACTGGTAGGAACAAACGTTGCAAAAGCATGCGGTGTTGGTGCTTTGCTGGTTACTTCAGGTAAAATACTTGTTGATCTTGA
>CAMBHM010000186.1 GCA_945867185.1 Legionella genomosp. 1 | reverse complement strand
GTTGCTCATGTATGGGCAGCCAATGTGCGTCCGGAGCAAATACAAAATTTGGTGACGACCGATCCACATCCGCCTATGATTTACCGAGTAAATGGGACATTGGCCAATATACCCGCTTTTCAAACAGCCTTTGGTATCAAAACACCTAGTCCTATGGTGAGTGTGCGTCGCTGTGTGATTTGGTGACAGGTCTGATTGTCTTGTTTAGTGTACAATGTGAGAATTTATGAAGCGATTGTTATTCGGTATTCTATTATTGGTTGTGTTGGCGATCGTAGGTATTCGTTTATGGTGGCCGACAGCACCGCTTCCCATCAGGTTCCGGCACGTGTCGTTTTCAGCCCTGCCTGGCTGGGAACAGACTAACCCTATCAATGCGCTGCGTGCCTTTCAGATCTCGTGTAATGCTTTTTTAAAACAATCTGCTACAAAATCTGTAGGCAGCGATATCTTTGATTTAAAAGCGAAAGATTGGCACCCTGCCTGTCGTGCGGCCTTATCCATGACTTCTCTCTCAAAACAGTCAGCAACTACTTTTTTTCAACAATGGTTTTCACCAGTAGAATTCATGGATACGGCTGCGGTTGAAGGCTTATTTACAGGCTATTATATGCCGTTGTTACAAGGCAGTTTGAGCCGGACAAAACGCTATACTGTTCCGTTGTATGGATTGCCTACAAATTTGGTAACGATTCCTCTTCATTTATTTGATCCGAGCTTTAAACGCCGTCAATTAATGGGGCGTGTTCAGGGTGATAAGGTATTGCCGTATTATACTCGAGAGGAGATCAATCAGGGCGCCATCAAAGCGGTTGCTCCGGTGATAGCTTGGGTGCATAGTCCGATTGATCGTTCTTTTTTAGAGATTCAAGGATCGGGACTGATTGCGTTACCCGATGGAAGGCGACTGTCTGTCGGCTATATCGCTGAGAATGGCGCGCCTTATACAGCCATCGCAAAGATCTTAATCAATAAAGGGGTGATGACTCGAGACAATGCCTCGATGCAACATATTCGTCGTTATTTAGAGGGACATCCAGAAGAGATAGAGGTCGTTTTGAATCAAAACAAATCTTTTGTTTTCTTCAGTGTTCTAAAAAACGAAGAAGCACTGGGTTCACAAGGCGTACCATTAACGCCGGGATATTCATTGGCTGTTGACAGAGCCTGGGTTCCTCTGGGGACGCCTGTTTGGTTAAGCACCACGAGGCCTTCAGAAAAAGAGGGGGCAACCGATGCAATTTTTCAACGACTGATGGTAGCACAAGACACCGGAGGCGCCATCAAAGGAGCCGTTCGAGGCGATGTGTATTGGGGTGCAGGGGAGCGCGCCACCACCATTGCGGGCCGAATGAAAAACAAAGGGCATTATTGGTTGTTATTGCCTAAGCGAGCTTCTTGATGGCTTATTTAGGCAAGCAGTCCTTACAAGGGCATCCACCGCTAGTTAGATCCCCGCATATTTTTTTAATACGGCCCATGCAGTCGAAGTCATCATTATCAATCGATAGTTGAGAGCATCTCACGCATCTGGTAAGGGTTGAAAAAGAGGCTAATATATTGATTAAATTGTTATCATTTAATGGCTTAATGAGCCTCGATAATTGATCTTCAATACCAATAAACAGACTCTCCCATTTTTCTCGAAGAGAATTAAATTTAAGGGAATCTGAGAGGGCCGTTAGTTTGTCTGTAATCTCAAGGCGCATTGGTTTTAAAAAATCGAGGCATAATCTCATGACGTTTTGTTTCGACTTCTTCTCTTGTTGATGGCTAGATAATAGATTTAAAACGTTATATTGTTTTTCTTCTCGATCGTCGTCCATGTCTTCAATGGCATCGAGGAGGTAAACACAACGGCCTAGATATTTACCTAGTAGTTCAATGGTTGATTGCGGTAGTGTTGAGTGCGTTTTAGCAATTTCTAGTGTCATGAGTTCATAAAATTTTTCAGTGGGCTCGCAAGCTTTATCTATTGCCATGACGAGACGGGCTTCATTTGTGCTATTTAGTGATAGGCAAGCACTAAACCCCTCAAGGGTATTCAATTTATTCAATAACGCTTCAGCTTTTTTCATCATAGGACGGTAAAGCAACGCGGCTGATTTATTTTTTAATTTTGGAGAATCAATCGCATCGTCATTGATTTTGATGCCACAAATATAAGTCGAAATCGCCGCAAGGAATTGTTGATGAGAAGAGACTTGACTTGTTTTGCCAATAACGCCGCCTTTAACGCAGTTTGCGCAAGCAAAAACATGATGGTCTGATTCGTCTTCTTCTGCGAGAAGCCAATCAATGGTTACCACATCATGAATGAGAAAAAAACGATTGAGTATACCGGCGCCGCTCGCTGAAAGAGAGGCGCATAAATTACAGTAGGTCGAGTGATAGAGTTGTTTGCTTTCCGATGAAACATGGCCTAATGCAGGTTTTAATACACCAAACATTGTGAACTCCTTTTGCTATTGGAATAATAATCGGACCTAAATGTTAATTTTTATCATAGAAGAGGGTCTGTTGACAATTCATTTTCTAAGATCTAATGGCACTACCTTAAGGAAGAATAATTTTGTAACGGTATGATTTATATTGAGCAACTACAGGCTCTGAATGCGTTCACTTAGAACTTGTACCTGACGAGGTCCGTTTGGAGGATTGCTTCGTTTCAGTAGGGTGTAGGTGGTTAGGCTCAGATCATGGGCTTTAGTGGTCGCGACGCTTAAATAATAAGTGCTCTCTAACGTGATCTGCTCTCGAGGAATGTGTAGTTTTTGAAATAACATCGCTTTGCTTTCGAATGTGGCGATTCCTTCGCCATGTCGAGCTTGTAGAAGCGCTTCAAGTGCTTCATCACTTAGATCTGGAGCTAATAAAGCTAAAATAGCTTTGGGAGCAGTATTGATATTGATGGGTGTGATCTCAGGTAACACGGTTAAGAAGGGCTCTAATTGCTGATATAAGGCCTGACTCATGCCGCGCACCAGTCGGAGTTCTGTTAAAGATTGCATGGGTTGATACCCTGGTAAATAGGGAGGACGTTGTTTTAAATAGTAGGTGAGAGTGGCATCCTGTCCTGCATCAAGATGATAGGGGCTTATCCATTGTTGGATGGCACGACTCACAAGGTGGCGCTTTGATCTCGGCAGCAGTCTTTCAAAGAGAGGTTTATAAGCATTATCTTGCAGATTATTGACGTTCAATACCGCTTGCAGATCATAGACAATCCCTTCTGTCTCAATAGAAGGAGTAATGAATTGAGCGTTTTTTGGAAAACGATACGATCTTGCTGTTCGAGACCAGGTGGGTTTTTTCAGTTGGGCCATTGCCCAATAGGTCACAGCTTGGGAGGCTAAATAGAGTTTATCGGAGGTTTGGGTAAGCATCGCTCGATGAATGTCTGATTGCAAACGGGTACTCATCGCTGTTGCGGCAATGGCGACTAGCGTCATAATAAATAAGGCAGAGATAAGGGCGCTGGCACGTTGATTAGAATACATGCCGAGCACTCGGGATTGGAAATATAAAATGGAAAGCTCCCCAAGAAGGGACGATCCCTTGGAATTGGATTGCAATAGGGAGCGTCT
>CAMBHM010000185.1 GCA_945867185.1 Legionella genomosp. 1 | reverse complement strand
GCATTGGCTATGAGCAGCGCTGATCGGATGCGTTTCCCCACCGATTGAGTGTAATGAAATAGCCCTTCATTGGCTACGACAGACAGTGCTGCAATGGGTAAGGTTAACCAGTCTGGCATATCATGTGTATGATGGATAATCTCCACGACAGCATCCCAGGCGATACCTGCACCTGCCAGGATAAGGATCAGTGCTAGCAGTAGAGTTGCCGCAGTTTCAATACGCTGGTGTCCGTAAGGGTGGGCGCTGTCGGCGTCTTGACTGCCATATTTGGCAGCAAAAATCACCATTCCGTCTGTCAGTAAATCAGAAAAGGAGTGTATGCCATCGGCAGCCAGTGCATGTGAATGAAAGACACCGCCCCCTATGAGTTTGATAACACCCAATAGTGCATTGATAAGTGCACCAATTAAAGTCACTTTTTTAGCTTGCCAATATCGGTCTTGTTCTTGCATCAGTAGTGTCCTGGTGTGTGTCCGTCATCCCTAGTGGAGCGATGGATTTCTTCTGATAGTCTACAACATATGGCCCTTCCCTGCATGAGCCTATTTTTCGGAGTTAATGTGCGTCAATTCACTACAAGTAGACTATAATTAAAATTAGAGGGCATTTTTATTCCTAATAGATCTGCTTTACGCGACAATGGAGTAAACAGGTGTCCACTGGATAGCTCATTAGGAGAGTTGAGTGTTTTGTACTTCAACATTAAATGAACGGTTCTGTGCACTGGTGGAAAGTAACAACCACTCTGAAAGCATCGCGTTTTTTCTAGATCCGGCGAATGCTTTTTCTCCTAGCTTTACTAATATTTGCGTCAGCTGGTTGTTTGATAAATACAGTAAAAATCCAGAACCATGGATGATGTTTTGGAGCAACTTACTTGCTAAGAGCGCAAAAGATGGGATTGGTTTTCCTAAAAATATATATATATCTTATTTGACAGATAAGATGCTGAAAAATGCGATAGAGCGTTCTGTCATGGAGTTTATCGCGCCAATGGTATCGATTTCGGTCAATCCGGATGATCTATTCGAAACGCTCAAGTCACTTGCGAGCACCAATCCCAAGAATATAGATGCCATTTGTGAGGTCCCTCAGTATGCTGAGCCTACTCTTAGAGTAGGTTGGTATACAAAGCTCATTCAATTTGGCCTTGAGTCCTATAATGGCGTCCTGTTGTCTTGTTTAAGCAAATTAAAAAATGTGAATTTTGACGCATTGTTGACGACGTTAGGTCTTACCGAAAAAGAGCAACTTAAATTACAAGAATTGACTGAATTGGATCTGGATAAAGCGATTTACGTACGAGAAAGGATGGCACCATTTGTTAAAGGATTTGGTGGCATCCAATCAGATGATGCATTACTGACCCTCGCACAGATAAGAGATCGTAAAAAAGACACCTATGAATTTGATCCTGTTTTGTTAAAGGGAAAGAGACAATTTGAATCTTTATTACAGTTATTACGCACGGCCGAGAAACCAATATCCGTGCGGTTTGTTATCGATGATGGTCATTATGTGTCGGGGGAGGTGACAGTGAATGAGGCCAATCATGCTAAATTATTGATACTTGACTCTATAGGCTTTAATGTTAAGGCCCGGGGTATAAAGACAAATATTAACACTTTTTGCTCTATTTTTTCAGATTATGAGGTTTTTTACTCAAGTGAAGCAAGACAAAACGCCCCTCTAGGCTGCGCTGTTTTTGCACTGGATGATATTCATCATCAATTTCATTTACGTCTGGCTCCTCGCTATGAAGAAACAGGGATTTGGGGTTATTTATCAGATCTATTAAAAACAGAACATTCATGTGAAGAGCGTTGGATGAGTGAGTCTGGTCAAGAAATTCGTATCAGTTGTTGTCAGTTACCATTATCTTTCGCAAGAACAATGCAATCAGCTCGATTATTTACAGAAGTGATTCCAGGGCGAGAAGACGTTGAACGAGCGCTCATTGTAAATAGAAGAGGTGAAACAGTAGCGGTTTCTTCAGAAAGATTTTTCCAACCAGATCATACAGGAAAGAGACGAAACACGAGGATTGACTACAAATTATTGAAAATGACGGAGTACAACTGGTCGTTTTTGAAACGACATACTCCTGAAGAGGTTGAAGCTGCAAAAAACTTTTTTAAGTTAAGTCAATGGAGTACAAGACTCGAAGCGCGTCCGCGATCATCCTCGATTAGATCGATAGAGTGATCTTCTAAAGATCAAACGGTAGTATCGTTTTAGCCTGAGCAAATTGGTGAGATCTCACTCATGTTAGCAATCGGTTGTATTTTCAAGAGGTTTGTCATTCTGCACACAGGATTATCCACAGATTTTGTGGATAATTTTAATTGATCAATCTTAACTCATTCGTTATTAAATTAATATAATTCAATTAGTTGCGTTTAATAAATCATAAATTGCGCGAAAATAGATACGTTTCGGCTCAAAGTTATCCACAATCCTCAGCTTTGTAAAAACTGTTCAAAATCTCCCAACCATCTGGTGGCCAGTGCCTGTGCGAGAAGGACATTTTCTTGAACCAATTGTTTGGCAAGATGAGCAATAGGCTCGAGGAAGGCGTGATCGCGTTGTAAATGAGCAATTTTATACTGTCGGTAGCCGGTTTGGCGTGTGCCTAAAATTTCTCCAGCGCCACGCAATGCCAAGTCTTTTTCAGCAATCATAAACCCATCGGAGGTGGCGCGAATCAGTTGTAATCGTGCTTTTCCGAGGAAGGACAGGGGAGACTGATATAAGAGAATACAGTGGGATTGTATACTGCCGCGTCCAACGCGTCCTCGTAACTGGTGTAACTGAGACAATCCTAGGCGCTCGGAATTTTCGATGATCATAAGACTTGCATTAGGAACATCTACACCCACTTCGATAACGGTCGTAGCCACCAGTAAATCAAGCTCTCCTTGTTTGAAAGCTGACATGATTGCTTCTTTTTCGGCGATCTTCATTCGGCCATGTACAAGACCGACACGAGCGGTGGGGAGATGTGCTTGTAGATAGGTTGAAGTGGCAACGGCTGCCATGCATTGCAATTTTTCTGAATCGTCAATCAATGTACAGATCCAATAGGCTTGTCGTCCTTGTAGGAGGGCAGCTTGTAGGCGTGTGATGATCGACTCACGTTTTTCTTGATTGAGGATCGCCGTGATAACTTCTGATCGACCGGGAGGCCGTTCATCAATGATGGAGAGTTCAAGATGCGCGTAGTGAGTCATCGCAAGTGTTCTTGGAATGGGCGTTGCTGTCATCAGGAGTTGATGAGGAACGACTTGATCTTGTTGCCCTTTTTGTTGTAACAGCATGCGTTGTTCGACACCAAACCGATGTTGCTCATCGATGATCACCAAACCCAGTTTGGCAAAAGAAACGCTTTCTTGAAAGAGAGCATGGGTGCCAATCATCAGGTGACAATGATGGTCTGACAACGCCTGTAAGTTTTCTCTGCGTTGTTTGGCATTCATTTTTCCACTGAGTCGCTGCACAGATAGTCCCAAAGAGGCAAACCAAGGGGTCAGTGTTTCGGCGTGTTGAGCGCTTAAGAGATCGGTAGGAGCCATGAGCGCTACTTGAAAGCCATTACCAATGG
>CAMBHM010000184.1 GCA_945867185.1 Legionella genomosp. 1 | reverse complement strand
TCTCGCGTTATACTTTTTAATCCTGACACAAGGATTGAGAGGTCGGTATGTCTGGTGAATTCTCCGAAACGGCGCATTGGCGTGATTCTGCTCGTAGTGCTCGATTTTTTATGGTCGATGCGCGGGCTGCTTTTCCCATTTTTCTTTTTTTGATGCATATTCGTGTGTGGACCGGTATTCTGGTGATTGTCTCGGCTGTTTTTTTTGGGATCATTGAACATTACGGATTCACCGTACCCGTATTTTTGCGGTGGCTCAGACATTTCTTTGCAGGTCCTGTGAAATCAGCTCAACCATGGTGGCGTTAAATGGATCGTGATGTTCGAAAAAGCATGTCTCTTATTGCAGCCAGTCTCAATGCAAAATTTTATTTAAATGATCGATTTCTCAGTTTCGATGAGGTGTTTTCAGATACAGGCCTCATGCCAGCTATTGCAAGACGTGCGGATCAGTTGTGTTCGCTGTGTTTGGGGTATGGCGTAGGGGTGTCCTTTGAAGAGTCGGACAGTTCATTGTTGGGCACACGGGTACTTTTTGATGAAGTAACGCCGCAAGTACTGCGTCTGTTGTGTATGACCGATGTGATCAGTGAACTTATTCGAGGAGGCCCAAGCTCCGATTATACGCCGTTGGATGAGTTGATGTATGACTAAATTCTTGCGTGAGAATGTAAAAAAAACGCAAATTTAACCTCAGTTAAGCGTCCCTTCAGTGAAAATCTGCTACTCTATTCGTAAGTGCAGGAGTGGTTTAAGGAGTAGATGATGAGAAACTGGGGTGACATAAGGTTAGCTGCTGAAGAAAAATCAGCTGCTGAAGAAAAATCAGCTGCTGAACAAGAATCAGCGTTTTTTGATTCGAGAGCGACAACGAGTGCTGATGTTGATGCGCTAGGGGTGGTTCGTCGCTTGAGTGACGCGGAGCAAAAGCTACTCACTATGGGCAAGGCTTCTGGGTTTGAGATTGTTCAAGATTATGCAAAGGCTGTAACAGTTGTTGGTACGGCTAGGACTACCATCCGTGAAGTGCTCGCAGGACAGGAAGAAACGGCTCACGCAGGGGTTTCATTGGCTGCTGGTGGTTGATTATAATAGTCGTTGTTTGTATACCAAGGGCCTCCGTTTCTCGGAGAACCTTGGTATACTCCTCATGATAGACCTTATTGGCTTATCGCTATCTTATGAAAGATGAACTCACTAAAGAACAATCAGATGCTATCTTAAAAGCCCTGGATGAGGCCCTTACCCAAGGTCCTTGGGAGGCTACTGCTTTTTTAAAAATGATAGGTAAGCAGCTGCGTGAAACGCGCGAAGGCTTTTTGAATCATACCCAGGCTGCAGGCCAGGGGGGTGGCAAAATGGCGGCTCATTTGGCCAATCGTATTGCCTTGCGTAGTGGTCAACAAGAAATCTTCATTTCTCTTTATTCTGCAGATGGCATGAACATGACTTCGTGGGAGCGGATCGTCATGAATTTGCCAAAGCAAATGATTTCACGCCCTGTGTATGCGAGTGAAGAGGACGTAAAGACGCTGATTAAAACCAAAATAAACAAAATCAATGAAGCGTACGTGTCCTTGTATATCAGTCAGTCGGATATACTGGCGATGCCCTCAGATAAAACATTGGTTGATAAATTAGGGGTGCCTTTGCTGTCTTTAAAAGACAGATCGCTACGGTTAGAAAATATCAATTGTTTTGTGCATCAATCGGGTGTGTATCAATATGTATTTGGTCGACTTATTAAAAATGCTTCCTTGGATGATACCTAGTACAATGCTTGTTATTGGGTATATACTCTAACTTACGACTCTTTCTTGTTGACGGATAGGATGGCTCAACAGCAGCAGCAATCAGGCGATGACTCTTTCGGGCCCATTTGGATCACGTTGCTGGTGGTCGGTACTTTTTGTTTTATTTGGTATCTTGGCCATAGCCATATTGTTGCATTTATCTTTTTTTTGAATGTGTTACAAGCCAAATTGGTTTCGTTGGTGATAGGGAGCGCACCGCTCTCAAATGAAATCTACTTGATGCAAACCCTTGATCCTGCTTCAGTCAATTGGGCTCAGCTTGTGTTGTTGACACAGTTGGTGGGTAAGTATGTTCGTTATCCAGTGGTAGTGGTGTTGGTCGGCTTGGCAGGCTATCTATATCGTTCGGATGTGACCTTAAAATTTCGTCGTGCCCACAGCATGCAAACGCTTCGCGCTCAAGAGCAGTTCAATTGGCCCTCGATCATGCCGGTGGTGAAACAGGATTTGGTGAGTTTGGATGTCAATACAGGTATTTGGGCAATGGCGATGACGCCGATGGAATTTGCTAGAAAATACCAATTATTAAAAAAAGAAGATGCCTTGTTAGATAGGCCTGTGCCGGGGCAAGAGATGACAGCAGGTATTCGGCGAGGAGATGCCAAGCGGGTCTTTACCCTACAACTGGGTCCATATTGGACAGGATTCGAACAGTGTCCGCCTCACGCTCAGGCGTTGGCTGCCGTATTCATCGCTCGTATGAATCGAGATAAAGTGTCAGCTGAAATGATTTTAACCGCTCTTGATAAATCGACATCACAAGGAAAACCAGATTTTCGTGTAGCACTCAGCGTGATTAAAAAACATCAGCATGCGGAAATCGTGCAAGTTATTGTACACAAACATGCTTATTTACTCACGGTATTGGCGTCTCTTCTAGAAGCCTCACGTGATGATGGTGTGGTACCCAGTGCAGAGTTTTTATGGTTAAAACCGATTGATCGTCGACTGTGGTATATGCTTAATTGTGTGGGTAGGCAGACTCCTTTTGCAGAGGTAGGCGGTCCGTTTGCGCATTGGAAGGCTGAAAAGGCGATGGGTAGACGCTCGCTGGTGCCTATGATCGATGAAGCCATTAAAGCGTTGGAGGTGGCTGTTAAAGAAGTGAAGATATCGCCAGAAGAATTGGGGGGCTTGCTGCCATGAGAAGAGGCATTGAGGCACGTCATGAAATTGACCCGACACTCTTATTGCGAGATACCCGAACGCTCGGCAAACGGATCAGTGATTTTTTCTCCGATCCCACTCATGCGGCCATTGTACTTTTAACCTTGGCTATCATCTGTGTGTTTTTGCCGGAGTTGTCGTTTGCCATGCTCCTCATGGGGGTAATACTGTTTTTTTATGGTGTTACACGTAAAAAAATGTTGCCGTTTCGGTTGCCCAAAGTGGCTCAGGTGAAAGACTTCAATGATTTAAAACCGGGTATTAAATTACCCAATATTGCGAGAGGAATTGCTTACTTTGGGAATGATCTGAAGAGCAATGAAGAATTGTGGTTCGCGAATGAAGACATGAGAACGCATGCGTTGATTTTTGGATCAACGGGTAGTGGTAAAACAGAAGCGTTAGTGTCTATTGCGTTTAATGCCTTGGTGCAAGGCAGTGGCTTTATCTATGTAGATGGTAAGGGCGATAACTCTCTGTATGCCAAAGTATTTTCCATGGTGCGAAGCATGGGTCGAGAAGATGATTTATTACTAATAAATTTCATGACCGGCGCGCGCGATATTGTGGGGCCTCAGGAGCGGCGTCTTTCCAATACCTTAAACCCATTTTGTCAAGGATCATCCAGTA
>CAMBHM010000183.1 GCA_945867185.1 Legionella genomosp. 1 | reverse complement strand
GTGGCGGATATAAACCAAAACCATCACGAAGGGTGTACATACCCAAAACTGATGGGCGGTTAAGACCGCTGGGAGTTGCTTCAATAGAAGACAAAATACTACAGCGGGCAGTTACTGAAGTGTTAAATGCAATTTATGAAATTGACTTTATAAGATTCGGTCGGTTTGCCAAAAGAGATGCTAAAATATATGACAAGCAGTCAAAGCCGAAAACGTTTAATTTCCTAGGGATGACACATATTTGCGGTCAGACAAAAGATGGCAAATTTAGAATTCAAAGGAAAACGATTCGGAAGAGACTGACAGAAAAATTACAAGCGGTTAAGCAAGAACTTAGAAAACGTATGCATGAGCCAATTCCAGTGCAAGGTAAATGGGTAGGCGCAGTAATCAGAGGATACTTTGGTTATCACGCTATACCGGGAAATATGCATGCATTAGAAACATTCAAGACTCAAGTTACGCGCATGTGGTATAAATCACTACGCAGACGGAGTCAGAAAACAAAACTAACCTGGGTTAAAATGAATGGAATCGTTCAAAAGTGGATACCCAAAGCCAAAATATTACATCCTTGGCCGGAAGAGCGGTTTAAGCGTTATACACCTAAGGTAAGAGCCTAGTGCAGTAATTCTGCCCGCTAGGATCTGTGCGGGGGGCTGTCGGTGACGATAGTTCCTACCGCGACCAAACGTCTTGCTTTATACCCTGAAGATATTTTTTGGAAATACAGATATACTGAATGTTGTTGTGTGGAGATTGTACTCTTATGACAAATGAACGACCTTTGCAATGTATAATATTCGGTTTGACTGCGCGCTTAATTTGGCAAGAAAAAAAATCGCCTCTAATTATACAGAATGATAGGCTTATACATGAATGTTATCCCAATCAATTTTACTTAAACATTCCTAGTGTTGCCCATTTTCTCGCATTACCAGAAGAAAACTGTATTTTAATCGAAAAAGCCAAGAGTGAAATTCCTATCCATGTGCTCAACACGTGGCTCTTCAGCACGGTGATGGCTTATATGCTTCAATACCATGGCTATTTGGTTTTACATGGCGCTGCAATTCTTATCAACGACAATGCGGTCATTTTCAGCGGGCAATCAGGCGCCGGAAAATCAACATTAGCCAGTGCATTCACGCAAAAAGGTTATTCGTTTATCACAGACGATCTTGTCGTCATTAAACAAAACCACGACGGCCAATATTGCATCCTGCCGGGACCTGCGAAATTAAAATTATGGAAGGATGCGCTGCAACATTTTAATCATGATATTACAACGGCCTCTCCAGTGAATCTAAAAACGGATAAATACGCTCTTCCAGTTGATAATTGTTGTTCTGAACCCATGATACCCATCAGCGCATTTTACGAACTGAATCTTGATCAAGAGGCTACAATCTATAATTGCGATAAACTTAACTCAACCCAGTCATTAAAAACGCTCATGCAAAATGCGTATCGTCATTTTATGTTGAAACCTTTGGGCAAGCTACAATCGTTTTTTCATGATTGTAGTGCATTGTCTCAAGAAATCACGGTGCATAAACTCATAAGAACATCAGATTTTCATGAACTTCCTGACATCATACGACATATTGAACTAAATCAAGGCATCCAATCATGAGTAATATGCAGCCCTTTGTTGGCAGAAATCCACAAGTTTGTTACACACAAATTAATAAAGATGAAATCGTCGTTTTAAATTTCGTCGATGAGAATTTTTATCACTTAAATGAATCTGCTGTCGATTTATGGTTATCACTAGAAGCGCCAAGAACAGTCTTTGAATTGGCTCAAATGCTTGCTGAAAAATATGCAGGGCATCCTGAAACTTACCAACAAGACGTGATAGAGTGGATAGAAGACACTCTGCAGAAAGGTTTGTTGGCCATAATGGATTCAGTGGATTGAAGCGTGCGAATGGTGCTTCCATGAAAATTCGAACATTTTGGCGCATGCCATACAAAGAAAAGCACCTGTTTTTCATGAATTTCTGTTTGTGTGGGATTGCCAAAGTCGCAATCCAATGCCTATCTTATAAACGTTTGTCCGTCTATTTTGGACGTTCTTGCCAAATGCTAGTCGTTTCAACCTTAATCTCTAAAGAGCAAATTCAACAGGTGTTGACCATTCGGCGAGGCATTGCCTTAGCAGCACGCTACACACCATGGGACTCCAGTTGTTTAACACAAGCGCTTATCGCCAAATTTTGGTGTCAACGTTATCAGATTCCGTATTTATTTTTTATTGGCTTAGCTAAAGAAAGCAATCAACCCTTAAGACGTGAGGCACATGCTTGGATAACGGCAGGCCCTATTGCGGTGGCAGGAGGGCATAGTTTAGGAGCACATCAAGTGATTTGCAGTTACTCCAATGTGTTGTAAATTTGCAAAAGTCATCACAATGACATTGATGCTTATGGTGCTCTTGTACTGCCCACAAGTAAGTGCAGACATTCAACATTCTCACTCCTCGTGCATTTTGCTTGGCCCCAAACCTTCAAAAGGGTTTTAATGAGTGAAGTGTTTTTAACTCCTACTGATGTGTTTTATGGCAATAAAAAACAGAATTAAATCATGCTATCAGTGTGTCATGGCTTACCCACAGGGTCCACAGGCCTATCCGAGTCAACTGAAGCTCTCCTGACCTGTGGACTTGTGGATAAGCCATTCAGGGAGTGTGGTGGTAAATTGGAAGAAAAACCTGGGTAGAGAAATATTACAGATGATGTTAAAATGCCCGCGATTGAAGTGAATACTTAATAATAACCGGATGAATAATAGCTCTTATTTTTCCTTAGTTTTGTTCCAGACATCCGGACCCATATCAAACAAATGGTTTTAGGTGCAAGTTGAAAAAACATTTCGTAAACTACTATTTTTGAGGGAGTCGTGCGCAAAGCTTATCAGTTAGCACGATCTGCCCCCTCTCCCGCGACATGAACTCGAATAATAGACTGCACGTGTTCGCGGGAGAGGGCAAATGGACGATGCTCGGTTGAGGCAATACGCCCGTGAGTTACGTGGAAATAGTACGGATGCCTGAAATGATAAAATTAGAGTCTCAAATGCTGAAAGTTGAAATTAAATAGTCATAGCGGGAATTCCTGGCTTACATTACATCTTCTTGACGACCCGATGAGGAGTCCTTAGTCATTGAAACCAATGAATGATCATAAGACAATCAATGCAAGTCATTGGCATCAGCTCATTATCCAGCATGATGTTATCTATACGCCTAATGTCAGTCATACAGCATTTATTAAAAAACACTGGCAAGATGCTATCACGCGGGTTCCATTTGAGCGCTTATATCAACCATTTGCTTTTTTAATCTATCATTCTTTATCAAAAAGCTATTTTCTAATACGAGATCATTTTGGGTTTGAGCCATTTTATTACACCTTTATTGCAGAAGAATCCCTGCACTTGTGTTTTGGCTCAACTTTGCCGGATGTGTTAGCCTACGTAAAGCATCCGCAGAAAGACAGTGCGCTCATTTCCCAAGTACTGAGGGATATCCCGATTGGAGGATTAGAATATTCAGATAAAACCTATTATCAACAGGTATTGCGCGTTACCCCAGGTCAAATATTACAATTGTCACTTGATCCCCTACCT
>CAMBHM010000182.1 GCA_945867185.1 Legionella genomosp. 1 | reverse complement strand
GGTGCTGCTTGCTTATCTGTTTTAACCGACATCCCTTTTTTCAAAGGTGATCCTTCCTATCTCGCCCTTGCAAAAGCAGCTTGTGCGTTACCTGTTCTACGAAAAGACTTCATCATCGATGCTTATCAAATCCATGAGAGTCGAGCTTTAGGGGCTGATTGTATTTTACTCATAGTTGCTCTTTTAGATGATCAGCAATTACACGATTATTGTCAATTAGCAGAAGCGCTCTCTATGGCGGTATTGGTAGAAAGCCATACCCGCAAAGAGCTAGAACGCGCTCTGCGTTTACCAACTCCATTAATAGGCATCAATAACCGCAGCCTACACACCTTCAAAACGGATTTACAATGTAGTATTGAATTAGCGGCCTTGGTACCTGCTGACAAACTCCTCATCACAGAAAGTGGCATTAAAACCCATGCCGATATCCTTACCATGCAAGCACAGGGTATTCATACCTTTCTCGTCGGTGAAACGCTCATGCGTGCTGAGAACGTGGGTGAAGCTTTGGATCTACTGCTTCATGATACAAAAAATCCGAACGGAGACCGTTGGGAAAGGGGGGATGTTGTATAGCTTTAGGGATGTCTTTTTTATGATAAACTAGTCATAATGCAACCTTTTTTCTCACCAAGAGCCTATGAAGATCGATACCTTGACCACAACACTGCTTAAAACCATAGTAGAACAAGCTTCACAAAATCAGGAGGGCGAGACTGCGAACTATATCCCTGAGTTAGCCAACGTCGATAAAGAGATCACCGCCATGGCAGTTCAGATCATTGGTCAAGAGCCTCTAAGCTACAGTAACACCTCCTTACCGTATGTAACCCTACAAAGCACAGCAAAGATGATTCCGCTCATTGGCCTGCTAGAAGAATGGGGCGCTGATCGCCTTTTTCAGTGGGTTAAAGTAGAACCTTCGGGTGATGAATTTTCATCCATCACCCGTTTAGAGCAGTTTGGCCCAAAGCCTTCAAATCCCATGTTAAATGCAGGTGCCATTACCTTATGTTCCCACATTCCAGGTCATGATGAAGAACAATTCGATTGGTTAAACCGTTGGACTGAGCGATTGTTCAATCAACCTCTACAAGTCAATCCGTGCGTATTTGAGTCAGAGAAACGCACAGGTGATCGCAATCGATCGCTCACCTATTTGCTGCATAGCCGGCGTAATTTAGGCAGTCCTGTAAAAGAAACACTCGATTTATATTTCACGCTCTGTTCCTACGAAGCCCAATTGATACAAATGCTCTACTTGCCTACCCTGCTTGCCAACATGGGTCGAGATCCCGCTTCCGGCAAGCGAGTCCTCTCCGAGGAAACTTGTAAAATAACACTCGCCATCATGGCAACCTGTGGATTATATGATGAAACAGGCACCCATATGGTCCGAACAGGCATGCCTGCCAAAAGTGGGGTGTCGGGTTACACCATCGCCGTTGTCCCGGGCAAAGCAGGAGTAGCCGTATTTTGTCCTCGTGTCAATGCAAAAGGCAACAGTATCCGTGGGGAATTGATGCTAGAATCTCTATCAAAAGCCATGAACTGGCACTTTGCAGTACCTTGAGAACTGTGCAAAAATACCCACCAATATACCCTATCGAGCGTTCAACATGAACATCAGTTTATTTGATTTATTTTCCATTGGTATTGGTCCCTCCAGCTCACATACTGTAGGTCCAATGATTGCGGCCAATGAGTTTGTAACCCTTCTCAAATCACGATCATTTTTTTCAAAGACTGATCGCCTCATCATTGAACTATATGGATCCCTCGCCTTAACAGGAAAGGGCCATGGGACAGATAAGGCCATCTTAAACGGCTTAGAGGGAAAATGCCCTGAAACGGTGGATCCAGACAGCATGATCCCTCGTATGCATCAAATCCTTTCTAGCAACCTTTTGAATCTTGGTGGCGAAAGAAACATTGCCTTTCATGAGCATGATGATTTTCTATTGTTACAAAAAGAACTATTGCCAAAGCATACCAATGGAATGCGTTTTACAGCGTATGATACCAACCATCATACGCTGTTACAGGAAGTATATTACTCACTCGGTGGTGGATTCATTGCCACTGAAGAGGCCTTTGATAACGCAACCGCAGACACACACCTCATCCCATACCCTTTTAACAGGGCCGATGAGCTCCTCCAGTTGTGTCAGAAACACACCTTATCTATCGCTGATCTCATGCGAGCCAATGAACGATCGTGGCGGAACGACGAGGCCATTGACAACGGGATTTTGCATCTTGCGACCGTGATGAACGATTGTATTACCAATGGGTGCCATCACACTGGTGAGCTTCCAGGTGGATTACATCTAAAACGGCGCGCACCCGACTTATTTAAAAAATTAAATGAAAAAAAAGGCATACCGAGTATCTATGAACGCAGTGATGTCATGAATCAATTGAATCTCTACGCAATGGCCGTCAATGAAGAAAATGCAGCCGGTGGTAGAATTGTCACAGCGCCGACCAATGGCGCTGCCGGTATCATTCCAGCCGTCTTAAAATACTGCCAAGATGCGCATGACAAAATGCAGCCGCAACATATCATCACCTACTTCCTAACTGCAGCCGCTATTGGCATTTTATATAAAAAAGGAGCCTCTATTTCAGGCGCTGAAGTCGGTTGTCAAGGAGAAGTCGGCGTTGCTTCATCCATGGCAGCTGCAGGCCTAACTGCGGTCTTGGGGGGCAGCGTCTTACAGATTGAAAATGCAGCTGAAATTGCCATGGAACACCATCTCGGCATGACTTGTGATCCGGTGATGGGGCTTGTACAAATTCCTTGCATTGAACGCAATGCCATGGGTGCTGTGAAGGCCGTCAACGCCTCTCGAATGGCCCTCATTGGCGATGGCCAACATCAGATTTCTCTAGATAAAGTCATCAAAACCATGAAGCAGACCGGCAAAGACATGCAAACCATCTATAAAGAAACTTCCCTCGGCGGACTGGCAGTGAATATTCCGGAGTGTTAACCAGGACCAATGAGCAGTATTAACCCTTGTATCTATTCAATAGATACTCTATTTGATCTTTATTTAAACTAAATTGTGCTTTTACAAGATGTTTGCGCTCCCAAATCTTTATCTTCGGAATCTTTTAATTTTTTATATTTTTCCGAAAATAAATTAACATTTATAATACCTCTAGTCACTTGATCTCCCATCAAAGCTCGATATATTAAAACTACCCCCAGAGTACCAACTACCTTAGCTCCGGCTATCAACCATGAATCTCTTCTTTGAACTAAAATTGCTACATTTTCAGGCTCTTTTAATTTATCTAAACATGCTTTCATGTTTTCAGATGGGCTACGTGAGCTTATGGATAGTTCCTTTTTGGCATCTTCTACGATTTGAAGTTTTTGCCAAGCCAAGAGATCCAATGGGTTTTCGGCACTAGGTTGACTATAACCGGAGGTAAGCCCGACATCACGTCGTACAATCGCATATTTTCTTAAATCTCCTTTACTTGAGAGTCCCGAGTTTTAGCCTTTTAAACCAATTAAACTGCTCAAGCAGCCCTCATTAGACCGCCACCTCTTTCAAAATCAGTTCGATCGAGCAGGAATTTCTTGAAAATTGAACTATCAGTACGATTTGCGAGAAATTCAGGG
>CAMBHM010000181.1 GCA_945867185.1 Legionella genomosp. 1 | reverse complement strand
TATTGCCTTAACTGGGCACGATGGGTTCTAAATGGGGAGTTGACTAGGCGACTGGTCGACTCTACCAGCTAAAACAAAAATCGAACATTCAACAGGGCTATTTAACTTTTCCGCTCCCTAACGGTCACGGTTCGGATTTTCTGCGCATTAATTGAGCGTTTAAATGCAATCGCCGTGATCTGCTGTGTAGAAGACATTGCACAGTGACAGTGATTCCTATATAATCCGCGCGAAATGACAGATGCACCGAGAAAAAATAAGCAGGGACTCCTCCTGGCCAAACGGCTTTTATTGGGCCAGTTTGCCGTTACGGTGGGTTTCTCCTTGTGGATGGTCTTTTTTTCTGGAGAAAGAGCGGCATGGTCTGCATTGCTGGGCGGGCTTGTTAGTATTGTACCCATCGCGTGTTTTGCCAGATGCTTGTTTGCACATCAAGGGGCCTCCTGTTCTAGAGAAATAGTACGTGGGTTCTACAAAGGCGAGGCTCTAAAATTGGGAGTATCCGCCGCCTTGTTTGCGGGGGTGTTTCGTTTTACGACGGTCAATCCCACGGTGTTTTTTGCAGCATACCTTGCGGCGCAAATCAGCGTTTGGTTTGCGCCATGGATTAGGGTCCCTAATAACCGGATCGAGCGTGACTGAAATGGTATCGAACACACATTATATCAAACATCACCTGACTTATTTGACCTTCAATGTCAAAACCATGTCTCTGGGCCCGAGTCAAGGCTTCTGGACCTTGAACTTAGATACTTTGTTTTTTTCAATTCTCTTGGGCGTTTTGGTCCTTCTCGTACTGTATCTCAGTGCACGACGCGTCTCGACAGGCGTTCCTGGTAAGTTGCAGAATTTTTCAGAACTCATGCTCCAATTTGCGGACAATCAAGTAAAAGATTGTTTCCATGGAAAAAACAATCTGATCGGTCCCTTGGCGCTGACTATATTTTTATGGGTTTTCTTGATGAACTTCATGGATATTCTACCGGTAGACGTGTTGCCGGCTTTAGCGCAATTGGTAGGGATTCACTATCTGAAAGTCGTGCCGACTAACGATCTCAATTTGACTTTTGCGATGTCTCTGTCAGTCTTTTTTTTGATTTTGTTTTATAGCATCAAGATAAAAGGCAGCAAGGGGTTCTTGAAAGAGCTGACATTGCAACCGTTCAACAACCCATGGTTTATCCCGTTTAATTTATTGCTGGAATTGGTCGGTTTGATTGCCAAGCCCATCTCCTTGTCGTTACGGTTATTTGGAAATTTATATGCCGGTGAGCTTATTTTTATCCTCATTGGTTTGTTGACCTTGAATGCGACTTCCTCCGGGGTGGTGATGTCAACGACGCTGGGAATCGCTCAATTTTTCCTGGCATTGGCCTGGTCTATTTTTCATATTTTGGTTATTACGTTACAAGCGTTTATTTTCATGGTGTTGACGATTGTGTATCTCAGTCTTGCACATGAAGATCATTAGGGTTTTATTTTAATTGTCCATTAAGGGGATAGGTATGCAAGCTGCAAATTTGATAGCACAAGTTCAAAGTATGACCGTTCTAGCGGTTGCACTTTTGATTGGTTTGGGTGCGTTAGGAACCGCCATCGGCTTTGGATTATTAGGTGGTAAATTTCTTGAAGGCGCAGCCCGTCAGCCTGAAATGGTGCCCATGTTGCAGGTTAAAATGTTTATCGTAGCAGGCCTGTTGGATGCGGTGACGATGATTGGCGTAGGTATTGCGTTATTTTTCACTTTTGCGAACCCGTTCCTCAGTAACTTAGGCGCTTGATAACAGAGACATAGCAGGCGCTTAGGCGCCGCTGTTTGTTACAGGAGACACTATCTTGGACATTAATTTGACACTGGTTATACAGATGCTCGTATTTGGAGCGTTTGTATGGTTTACGATGACCTTCGTTTGGCCCCCGATCTCCAAAGCCTTGGAAGAACGGCAGGAAAAAATTGCGGATGGGTTGGCAGCTGCTGAACGTGGGCGCCGTGAACTAGAGTTGGCGCAACATCGTATCTCGGATGATTTGAAGCAAGCGAAACTGCAATCGTCTGACATCATCGAAAAGGCCAATCATCGCGCGGCACAGATTATAGAAGAAGCCAAAGGCGATGCTCGATTAGAAGCAGACCGACTGGCGCTACTGGCTAAAGCAGATATTGAACAAGACGTGCATCGAGCGAAAGATGCATTGCGACAACATGTGGCGGCTTTGGCAACAGCAGGGGCTGAGAAAATACTGCGGCGCGAAATCGACGAACAGACGAATCGGGCCTTGCTCGATACGTTGATTGAAGAGATTTAATATGAGTGACGAACGCACTGTTGCAAGACCGTATGCAAAAGCCCTGTTTGAGGTGGCGCTTGCCGAAAAGCATCTGGCAGAGTGGTCGAGTGTGTTACAGTTGTTGGCCCAGATCATGCTGAACCAGGATGCAAAACGATGGGTGAGTAATCCAGCCACTACGCCCACACAGCATACACAATGGTTGATGGCACTCTGTGGAAAGCAGTCGGTGCATCCCAAGGCTCTTGAAAATTGGTTGGGGGTGTTGTGTGAGAACAAACGACTCCCTGCTTTGCCAGCCATTGCCGTTCAATTTGATGCGTTGCGTGCGGAACAAGAAAAGACAGTGACCGCTCATCTACGAAGTTTTATGCCACTGACACCGCTTGAAGAAGAACACTTTATCACTGCGTTGAGTCAGCGCTTACAGCGTAAAGTGACCCTTGAGGTCACGCTCGATCCCTCGCTTTTGGGGGGGGCTGTGATTGCTGCAGGTGATCTGGTTATTGACGGATCAGTGCGGAGCAAATTAATTAAACTAGGCGCTCAATTAGCCGCGTAATTCAGAGGATACAATCCATGTCAGAACAACAAGCCTTAAACCCATCTGAAATCAGCGAATTAATCAGAAAAAAAATCGAACAATTCAATGTGGTGTCTGAAGCAAGGAATGAGGGCACGATCGTCAGTTTGAAGGATGGGATCGTCCGCTTACATGGCTTGGCAGATGTCATGCAAGGGGAAATGATCGAGTTTCCTCATGGGATCTATGGTTTGGCATTGAACTTGGAACAAGACTCTGTTGGGGCGGTCATTTTAGGAGATGCATCTGCGCTGTCCGAAGGCGAAAAAGGCAACTGTACAGGACGTATTTTAGAAGTGCCTGTTGGCCGTGGGTTACTTGGTCGTGTGGTAGACGCATTGGGTAATCCCATAGATGGCAAAGGTCCCTTGGATGCTGACGGCACTTCGCCTATTGAAAAAGTAGCGCCCGGAGTGATTGCACGAAAATCAGTTGAAGAACCTGTGCAAACGGGTTTGAAAGCGATTGACGCCATGGTGCCTGTGGGTCGCGGGCAACGCGAGCTCATCATCGGAGATCGGCAAACGGGAAAAACTGCGATTGCGATTGATGCGATCATCAATCAAAAAGACACTGGTGTAAAATGTGTGTATGTAGCCATTGGTCAAAAAGCGTCTTCGGTGGCCTCTCTTGTTCGAAAACTGGAAGAGCATGATGCATTAGCCCACACCATTGTGGTAGTGGCCGGGGCTGCCGATGCGGCAGCCCTACAGTTCATTGCCCCTTATGCTGGATGTGCGATGGGTGAATATTTCATGGAACGGGGTGA
>CAMBHM010000180.1 GCA_945867185.1 Legionella genomosp. 1 | reverse complement strand
CACTAACCTTGATAGGCGCTATCAAGCGCACGTAGAGGGCACAGGGCGGTGTAAATACACCCGCAGCTTTAAACCTGTTCGTCTTGCTCAATCTTGGAAGATTGAAGGCGACCGTGCATGTGCCATGAGGATCGAGCGATATATCAAGACCTTATCACGCAGTGAAAAAGAATGTCTTATTGAAAACCCAACCACGTTAGATACGTAAAAATCGGGCACGATCTAAGTACAAGGTAGCGTTACTCCCGTTTGCCCCTGATATTTCCCATCTCGATCTCGATAAGAGACTCCACACACAGAGTCCCCCTCTAAAAATATCACTTGCGCTACCCCCTCATTGGCGTAAATCTTAGCAGGTAGCGGCGTTGTATTCGAGAATTCCAAGGTCACATGACCTTCCCATTCAGGCTCTAGCGGCGTCACATTGACGATAATACCGCACCGTGCATAAGTGGATTTCCCAAGGCAGATCGTTAATACGTTACGGGGAATTCGAAAATATTCCACAGTACGAGCCAACGCAAAAGAATTCGGCGGAATGATACAAACAGTCGACTGCAAATCCACAAAACTATTGGAATCAAACGCCTTGGGATCAACAATCGCGGAATTAATATTTGTAAAAATTTTAAATTCGGTTGAACAACGAACATCATACCCATAGCTGGATAGTCCATAAGAAATAATACGTCCCGACTCATTTTCACGAACTTGTTCCCGCTCAAACGGAGAGATCATCCCGTGTTCAAGCGCCATCTTCTCTATCCATTGATCGGATTTAATAGACATGACACTCCTCCCTAGAAATAGACACCAATCTGTGCGAGAACCGTGTCCGAAGCACCGCCCGCCCCCATTGTATTCGCATTCGCAAACCCAGACGCCGAGGCCCCATTTGCATATTGTGTTGGGCCATAATTGATATCATGACGATATTCCAAACTTTCCACCGTATCTCTCCAAATGGAGATATTGAACACCGCAGCAACTCGCTGTGCGGGTAAATTCAAAGCCAATGCTTGTTGCGACCATTGATATCCCAAGGCCAACGAGGCTGGTTTATCCCAAACTTTAAAAGTAACCCCAGCCTCTAATTGACCCGCCGAAGGTCTTGCTCCTTGACCATTAAAACTCAAATCCTGCGGTCTAAATGGCGTGGTTGCAGTCAACCACTCCGCTGTCAAGTTATATCGATCAATACTCAAATACGCATGAATACCTGCTGCAGGAATCTTACGAACCGCTTCGCTGCCATTGATCACCGAGGAGAAGCCTGCAAAGGTGGTTCCGGAAGGAGAGCCTGTAAATTGCATTCCACCAGCATCATCTATCGCACTGATGAAACTTCCCCCCAATTCCCCCGTAGCATAACCATTATCAAATACATATCCCAAGTTCAATCCGCCAACACCAGCACCACCTACTGTGGTATCACTTCGAAAACCATATGCTGCAGCAAAAGGACCTGAGTCTTGTTGCGATTTATACCCTAATATAAAGGGTCGTGCTTTCGTACGCCCAAGTATCATCGTTAAAGGAGCACTAACCATTGCAGTTGAAAATCTACCAAACGGTACAAACAATTGGCCCCCTGTAAAATAAAGCGGAGACTCATCCAAATCGCCTATGTTAACAAACCCCATGTTCAAATTAAGTGCTGAATTGGACAAGCGTTGTCCGCCCACATCAGGGGGAGACTCATCATACGCGATAGCCATGTAAGCTTCTACTTTGTCATTTAGAATAGCAGCCAAATCCAACTCACTGGAACCCAATGTCAAATCACCAGTAGTATGGGCATAGAATGGATCTCCTATGGTTGCTACAGGCTCTACTTTTCCACTCAACGCCAAAATAGGACGCTGAGGACCGGGATATCCAATCCCTTCATAGGCTCGATATAATCGTCGACGTTGTTGCATCAAACGGATGTCCCGGTTAATACTCGAGATATTGACAATATAATCAGAGCCATCAAAGGCAGGTCTGCTTCCCAAATAAGGAGATGTCACGACCGGTGTTCCTGCAATGTAGGCCAATACATGATCATCAGCCACCAATGCCGTGGGATAAAACTCCATGGATTCAGGATCGTTATCCAAGCGGTGCACCGTTACCATACTGGTATGCACCGCAGGAATTTTAGACTGTCTTGACGACTTCTTAGAAAGAACATGGGCCGGCTTAGTCGGCGGTGAATCTTGATGCTTTAACGCTATCTTTTTTTGTAGATCCTGTAACTGCATCTGTAGTTGAATAGACTGCTGTTGCAAACGCTGTACTTCTCGCAAAAGAGCTGGATCCGAAGCAGCATACAGTGAGGAAGTATGTAGCATAGCAAAAAGATTTAACATTATTATTTTACGATTCATAGACAACAGCACTCCTGGCTAACTCTTTTACGTCGTGGCCATTATAGCGCGCAGTCTGTGTTATGACTATACCTATGTCTGATCTGATCAGTAACAATGAGGGTAACGCTCATGCCCGTTTGACGCGCAGCGTCATATGGATATGAGCAGTGACCCATTTTCTATTTATTCTCGTTTTCTATCTCTTCATCTACTTCAACAGGTCTATCAACTAATTCAACAATCGCCATGGGTGCATTATCTCCTGCGCGAAATCCACATTTTAAAACACGAAGATATCCACCAGGACGTTCCACATAACGAGGACCTAAAGTTGTAAACAATTTACCCACAGCACTCTTAGAACGCAATGTATCAAATGCTTGGCGTCTTGTCGCTACAGAGTCAACCTTACTCACAGTAATCAAGGGCTCAATATAACGTCGCAGTTCTTTCGCCTTTGGCAAAGTTGTTTTAATAAGCTCATGCTCTATCAAAGAACAACACATGTTTGAAAACATAGCCTTTCTATGACTACTGGTTCGGCTTAATTTACGGCCAATATTTCGATGTCGCATAACAAAAACTCCTAGAAATTCATCAAAAGGCGAAGGTCTTAATCAAGCCTTTCTTAACAAAAGCTGTGTCTATTACTCACCCAAACGTTCAGGAGGCCAATTGTCGAGCTTCATACCCAGTGATAACGAACGTGACGCAAGAACATCTTTGATCTCAGTCAGGGACTTTTTCCCAAGATTGGGAGTTTTCAATAATTCATTTTCAGATTTTTGAACCAAATCGCCTATGAAGTTAATATTCTCAGCCTTCAAACAATTCGCAGATCGAACCGTTAATTCCAAGTCATCAACTGGTCTTAACAGTACCGGATCGAAGTCATTTCTCTCATGAAGATCTGCACGTGATTCTTCAAACTTCATGTCGACGAATGAATGTAACTGTCGTTGCAGAATACTGGCTGAAATACGTATGGCATCCTCTGGATCAATTGTTCCATTGGTTTGCAACTCAATGGTTAATTTATCCAAGTCCGTGCGATTTTCAACACGCGCATTGTCTACAAAATAGGCCACTTTTTTAACGGGAGAAAAAGAATTGTCAATTTTTAATTTTCCAACTGACTTCTTTTCAACTTCTTCGTCCATCAAGTGCAACGCAGGCTCAGTAGAATAAAATCCTATGCCACGAACAATTTTTAATGTCATGTTCAACTTGCCATTCTCGTTCAGTGTTGCAATAACGAGTTCAGGGTTAACAATCTCAACCCCATGCGTG
>CAMBHM010000179.1 GCA_945867185.1 Legionella genomosp. 1 | reverse complement strand
ATTTGATCAGATGCAAAAGATGATGAAAAAATTTAATAAACCCGGTGGCATGCAGAAAATGATGCGTGGGATGGGCGGATTGCCTGGCATGTCTGGAATGTTCTCCAAATAATTATAAAAAAGACTTCCCTTGCCAAGCTAATTTTCGTACAATGCCTGTCATTTTTATGTAACCACGTAACCAGAGGCAACCCATGGTCGTTATACGTTTATCACGAGCCGGCGCTAAAAAGCGTCCTTTTTACCACATCGTTGTAACCGACAGCCGTAGACGTCGAGATGGCAACTACATTGAGCGAATTGGCTATTACAACCCCATTGCTTGTGGACAAGAAGTGCGTCTGCATTTGGAAATCGACAAATTAAACCATTGGAAATCTATTGGTGCTCAGCTGTCTGACCGAGTCATGTCTCTGGCAAAAGATTTCCAAAAAGGGGCTGCTGCTTAGGAGCCGCGTGATACACGACGACGAATGGGTGGTGATGGGCCGCTTTGGTCGGCCCCACGGCATCAAAGGTTACGTGACCGTGATATCGTTCACGGATCCACGTGAAAACCTTTTAAATTATGCCCAGTGGCATGCCTGGATAAATCATCAGTGGCAATCTATTCAGTTATTGAAACTGGATGTGACACATAAGCACCTGTTGGCTTTGGTTGAAGGCTATGAAACACGAGAAACAGTGGCTTGTCTGACCAATGTAGACATTGCTGTTGTACGCGCTCAGCTTCCCCAGTTGCTCCCAGGGGATTATTATTGGCACCAGCTGATAGGCATGAGTGTGATAAATTTGCAACATAATAGACTCGGAGAAGTCACTGATCTCTTGTCGACGGGGGCGCATGACGTATTGGTCGTTGAAGGGGAAAAACGCCACCTTATTCCCTACTTGCCCGGTCGGCATGTGATATCAGTCAACGACCCAGAACGGCTCATCACCGTTGATTGGGATGTGGACTTCTAAGCATGCTGCACTTAGGAGTCATCACGCTACTTCCTGAGATGTTTAGTTGCCTGCGACAAGGGGTAACAGGACGTGCGATAGAACGCAGGCTAGCCTCGCTGAAGCTCTGGAACCCAAGAGACTATGCAGACAGACCTTATCGACAAGTCGATGATAAGCCCTATGGCGGGGGACCTGGCATGGTGATGAGGTATGAACCGTTACATCAGGCCATTCAAGCGGCGCATCATGCGATGCCCTTGTCTTGTAAAACGATTTACTTGAGTCCACAGGGCCGTCGGATTCAACAAGCTGATTTGAATACGCTGCTTGGACAAAAGCAGCCTTTGCTTTTTATAGCAGGACGCTATGAAGGGGTAGATGAGCGAATCATTACGCATCATGTTGATGAGGAATGGTCGCTCTGTGATTTTGTATTAAGTGGCGGTGAACTAGCGGCCATGGTGTTTATTGACGCATTACTGCGATTACTACCTGGTTGTCTTGGATCAAGCGCCTCAGCAGTGCAAGATTCATTTATGAATGGACTGTTGGATTGCCCTCACTACACGCGACCGGCTGTGGTTGAAGGAATTGCTGTGCCGGACGTATTGTTGCACGGCAATCATCGTGATATCACGCGTTGGCGTAGGAAGCAATCTTTAGGCATGACCTGGCTGAAACGGCCAGATTTATTAGAAAAATTGATATTAGATGACAGCGACACGCAATTGCTTGTCGAGTTTAAAGGTGAACACAGCAGGACTGTGTAACACCTATTTTAGGAGCGAGCCATGACCAATGTAATTGATGAACTCAATGCTGAGCAAATGCAAGGCAAAATCATCCCTGAATTCAGCCCAGGCGATACCATCTTAGTTCAAGTAAAAGTAAAAGAAGGCACTCGTGAGCGCTTGCAGGCTTTCGAAGGCATCGTCATTGCAAAACGTAATCGTGGACTGAATTCAGCTTTCACGGTCCGTAAAATTTCTCACAACGTGGGTGTTGAACGGGTATTTCAAACCTACAGTCCTGTCGTAGACAGCATCACCGTCAAACGCCGTGGCAACGTTCGTCGAGCCAAACTATATTATTTACGTAATTTAGCTGGTCGTGCGGCACGGATCAAAGAAAAATTGCCCAGCAAAAAAGGCGAATAACCGATTAGGATCGCGCCCGAAATAACTTCCTATTCTGGTGCTAAAGATAGGTGTCAGGTTGGGTCACAACCCAGCCTAATTCCCCCATTTCACTGTTTTAATAGACTTTTGGTCAACTTTATATTACCGTAACGCATATTCTTCTCTAAGGGATCGTAGGATCCTTAATTAGCGACTTATGGAAATCCGTCATCTGGATTCAAATACGCTTCATTCCGCTTTCATCTTCGCTTGTGGATTTATCATCAACCACCGAGAAACCATCAATGCTATCAATGTCTTTCCCGTAGCTGATGGCGACACAGGAGACAACATGTCTGCAACAGCGCTTGCAGTCATCAACCATTCCTCCACCAAACCCACTCTGAATGAGACCTTTCAATCACTCGCCAACTCTGCATTACTGGGTGCACGCGGCAATTCTGGCATGATTTTTTCTCAGTTTTTTAGTGGCCTGACAGAAACCTCGCTGTCATCAGATCAACTAGACACGACAGCCTTTGCAGAATTGATAACGAAAGCAAGCAAAAGCGTTCGTTCTGCCATCTTGCACCCTGTTGAAGGAACGATCCTAACAGTGATTGATGCCTGGTCGGCCAGTATGACTAAATTATCGAAAGAACTATCTTGCTTCAAACAACTGATTAAACATACGCTCACTGAAGTCCATCAAGCCTTGCAGAGCACAACCGATTTGCTGCTTGTCTTAAAAGATGCACAAGTGGTAGATGCTGGTGCCTTGGGATTTTATCATTTTATCACTGGGTTCTCTGAATACCTGATCAATCCACACCTCATCAACAAGCAGGATGCTTCACACCCCTGCGCCATTGCACATCATGAGTCCTTCGAACACACAAAGCGCCCCCACCACCGTTATTGCACTGAGATCACGCTGGCTGGGGAATCTCTTCATCGCGACGCATTGGCCCACCTGCTAGAGCCCTATGGAGACAGCATTGTCAGCAGTGGCAATGCAAGCTTGTGTCGATTTCATATTCACTGTACTGATCCAGCAGAGCTATTTGAGTCCTTCTCTACAAAAGGACAAATTACCCATTCAAAAGCAGATGATATGCTTCGACAATTTGAAATGATTCATCAGCAAAAATATCCCATTGCCTTAGTCACCGACTCCAGTGCAGATCTCCCTAAAACACTGTTGGATGAATTTCAAATACACCAAATTCCCTTAAACATGCATCTCGATGGGCACCATTTGCTGGATCGCCTCTGTGTGAATCAAGAAAAATTTTATGATCGATTGGCAACGCTGACACCTTATCCCAAAACCTCTTTCCCTTCACCTGCCCTCATTGAAACGCAACTGACCCAATTATCTCGTCACTACGAACACGTGCTGGTCCTTCCCATTGCACAAGCCTTAAGCGGCACCCATGACGCGATTGTCAAAGCCAGTGAAGGTCTCAAAAATGTACACACCATGAATACCTGCCTTACTTCGGCAGGATTAGGTCTCTTGATTGCTCATGCGGCCGATAGGATCGCGAACCATGATCCGATTGAATCCATCAAGCACGCA
>CAMBHM010000178.1 GCA_945867185.1 Legionella genomosp. 1 | reverse complement strand
CTCAGTATATAATATAGACAAAAAGCAATCAACATGATTGTAATAAAACATATATTATGTCTTGCCGTACCCCCGGCTCTCGGTATACTCTTTGTCCTACTCAAAACTCAGAGTATCAGGACGACTTATGATTTCAAAAACACCTCTTTATGCTTCCCATTTGGCCTCTGGCGCGCGCATGGTTGACTTTCATGGTTGGGAGATGCCCCTGCATTATGGCTCGCAATTGGAAGAACATCATCACGTACGACGGGATGCAGGTATGTTCGATGTCTCCCATATGACGGTAGTGGATGTACTCGGGGCAGGCGGGCGGCAATTTTTAAGAAAATTATTGACCAATGATGTAGACCAACTGGAGCACACTGGTCGCGCACTCTACACCTGTATGTGTAATGAGCACGGCGGCATCATTGATGATCTGATAGTCTACCAACGCGCACCCGATAACTATCGTCTCGTCTTGAATTCCGCAACTAAAACCCGTGATCTCGCCTGGATCCGTGAAAAAATTCAAGGGTTTGCAGCAGGTCTTCAAGAACGCTCTGAATTAGCCATGTTGGCTGTTCAAGGGCCCAATGCCATTGAGAAAACCGTCAGCATTTTAACCTCTGCTGAAGCCGATGCCATTTCAACGCTCACCCATTTTGAATCAGTTGATGTTGGCAATTGGTTTTTTGCTCGTACTGGTTATACTGGCGAAGAGGGCTTAGAGCTGATTGTACCCCAATCCGATATCCCCAAACTCTGGTCAGCCTTGCTGGAGGCAGGGGTTGCTCCTTGTGGCTTGGGTGCACGTGATACCCTTCGCTTAGAAGCCGGTATGATGCTTTATGGACAAGACATGGATGAAACAACCACCCCCTTGGAATCGGCCTTGACTTGGACTGTTAAATGGCAGCCCGATGATCGTGATTTTATTGGTATGGGTGCTTTACTGTCGCAACAACAACATGGATTACAACGTCAATTAGTCGGCCTCATTCTGCAAGGAAAGGGGATCATGCGTCGTGATCAACGTGTCGTTGTAGAAGGAAGTAAAGAGGGTGTGATTACAAGCGGCACCTATTCGCCAACACTCGAGCAGTCCATTGCCTTTGCACGCGTTCCCATTGAAACAGGCGATACGGTACAAGTCGAGATCCGAGGCAAATTGCTCCCTGCCCGTGTCAGCAAACCCCGTTTTATCAAACAGGGTAAACCCCTTCCCTCTATTTAAAAGGAGATATCATGAGTCAGATCCCGGCGTATTTACGATTCACCCACACCCATGAATGGATCAACTGTGACCAATTAGAAATGAGTGTAGGGATCACCGCCCATGCCCAGGAACTCTTAGGTGATATGGTCTTCGTCGATTTGCCTGAAGTGGGCCGTGAGGTACATGCGGGCGATGAAATAGGCGTGGTAGAGTCCGTCAAAGCGGCTTCCGATATTTATGCCCCGATCAGTGGTGTCATTGTTGCGGTGAATACAGCAGTCAGCGACAATCCAGCCCTTGTGAATAACGACCCGTATGAAGCCGGTTGGTTAATAAAAATCAAAGCCAGTCATCCAGACGAGGCAACAACACTGCTTGATGCTGACCAATATCGCCAAGAGACGTTGGGAGATCACTAATCATGCCGTACATCCCTCATACGCCTTCCGATAAAGCAGCCATGCTCAAGATCATTGGTGTTAAAGACACTGCCGCCCTGTTTGATGAGATTCCAAACTCATTGCACTATCAAGGGTTTCAAACCATTCCTCAAGGCATGAGTGAAATGGCTTTGCTAAAGCAGGCTGACCACTTGGCAAACCTCAATCAAAAAAGCCTTTGTTTTATAGGGGCTGGTAGCTATGATCACCACATCCCTGCTGCCGTTTGGGACATCGCTTCGCGAGGAGAGTTTCTAACGGCTTATACCCCTTATCAAGCCGAAGCCAGTCAGGGCACCTTGCAGTTACTCTATGAATTCCAGTCCATGATAGCAGAGCTGACCGGTATGGAGGTGGCTAACGCGTCTCTTTACGATGGGGCTACCGCACTTGCTGAGGCGGTACTCATGGCTGTTCGCATCAACCGACATAGCAAAACACGCCGCGTCTTGGTGCCTGAAACGCTGCATCCATTCTATCGTGAGACACTTGAGACCATCGTTCGAAACCAACACATTGAAATCATTTCCATCCCTTTTGATCCACAACAAGGCATGACTGATGAGAGGGGCTTAAAAGCCTATCAAGGAGAGGACATCACCGCCCTCGTGATACCTTGTCCTAATTTTTTTGGGGCATTAGAGCCCGTTGATGCCCTGACAACCTTTGCAAAAGCCAACAACATCATCAGCATCGCATGTGTAAACCCCATTGCTCTTGGGCTCCTAAAACCACCCGGCCTTTGGGGCGATGGGGGGGTGGATATCGTCTGTGGTGAAGGGCAACCATTTGGCGCGCCCATGGCCTCTGGGGGTCCTTATTTCGGCTTTTTTAGCACTCGTTTGGCCCACGTTCGCCAGATGCCAGGACGCCTGATTGGACGTACGTTAGATGCAGACGGCAACCCCGGTTTTACCCTCACCTTGCAAGCGCGAGAACAACACATCCGGCGTGGTAAGGCCACCTCAAATATTTGTACCAATCAGGGCTTACTAGTCACCGCAGCCACCATTCACATGAGCCTCCTTGGACCCACCGGATTAGCGCGTGTTGCCGAAGCCTGCCATCACAATACCCATGAATTAGTGGAAGGCTTAACCAACATTCCTGGCGTTGAACAAGTATTCCAAGTACCTTATTTTCATGAAGCGTTGATTCGCCTCAATCGTCCCGTGCCAAGCGTCTTAGATGCGTTGTTACGCGAAGGGATTGCAGGAGGCTATGCCGTGGATCTGCATTATCCTCAACTCGCAAATACCCTATTGGTCTGTGCCACAGAGAGGCGACAAGAGGAAGATATTGCACACTATATCAAGACTCTAACAACCATTCTATCTGCTGAGGATTAACATGTTTATTGTACAATTAACCTATAAAGCACCCCTCAGCGAAGTTGACAAATATCTTCAGGCCCATCGAGAGTTCCTTGACTATTATTACAAGAAAAACCTTCTGTTGGCTTCAGGCCCGATGAAACCGCGTACCGGTGGCATCTTGATTGCCATGACCCAAGATAAAACTTACTTAGAATCCATCTTAAAACAAGATCCCTACGCACTCGCTGACATTGCTGAGTATCAACTGATTGAATTTACACCCATCAAGCACCGAGACGAACTCAAAGACATTATTTTTCAAACGGAAGGCAAATTATGTTGATTTTTGAAGAATCCAGCAGCGGCGCTCAAGCTTACGCCCAAGCCCCAATCCTAAGCCCCAAAAAACACGTCATTCCAACCGAATGGAGCCGACAAACACCTCCTCGTTGGCCTGAGTGCTCGGAGTTAACGGTGGTCAGGCATTATACCCGGCTGTCTCAATTGAATTTTTCCATCGATACCCATTTTTATCCGTTGGGTTCTTGTACCATGAAATACAACCCAAGGGGTGTTCACAAAGCAGCCTCTTCTCCTGGATTTTTGAACCGTCACCCCTTAACCAGAGCCACTGAAAGCCAGGGGTTTTTACAAGCACTCTATACGCTGCAAACCTATTTATGCGAAATAACTGGT
>CAMBHM010000177.1 GCA_945867185.1 Legionella genomosp. 1 | reverse complement strand
GGCAGAGACCGATGTTAACGTCTGAATCGCACGAAGTATATGACTCTCCAATAATACGTTATGTGTTATTAACAAAAAAAATATATGGGATCCGTTCTGGACTACCGGGTAGCTTTTCAAAAGATGACTATGATTTATTATGTGTCATGTCTGATCTTGGTTGGGTAGATGCAACCTACTTAAAAGCCTATTGTTTTATAAATAAAAAATTTGGGCTCGAAAGAAATGAAGCCATTATAATGGAATCAATAGCGCTTGCTGCACAGGCTGGTCATTTACGCGCGGGAGAAGAACTGGCCTGTTTTATGTATAAAAATCAATCGAAAGACAGTCCCCTATCGGAAGAGCAAGAGGCACACATATTCACCATTGCCAAACAAGGCTCCTCTACAGGACAATTTCTGATGGCGATGATTTATGTATCGAAATTCGATGCTTTACCAGAGGGTGATCGAAAAGCCCAATTTGATAAAATCATACAATATTTTTTATTAGCAGGAGCGCAACAATATCGATATGCTTGGTATTACTTGGCAGAATTTTGTGAATCTAAACACCACGATATCATCAGTACCTTTAATTATTATGTCGTCGCTTTGGATGCCTTGCGGCGTGGCTCCTCAGACGACGAGTCGCTCAGGCTTATCAGACTCACTACTGATGCAATAGAAGATTTAACAAATGAGGCTTTTCATCAGATTCTAGCTCGAATTAACAGCACTTCTTTCTTGAGTGACTCGGAAATCTGGCGTTGCGTTCAAAATATTTATCGGTTAAGTCCGGATTTTTTTCCAGCTTGGATTATTTATCATGCAATGCTTGAGCTGCAAGATTTAAACTACTATACCACAGCCCTTCAAAAGAACGCGCGCATTCAAAAAATTTCCATTCCTGAAACCATCGATGAATTGCTAATAAAAATGAAGACTATTGGCGATGATAAGTTCAAAAAGATCAATCAAGATTTTTTTTGTTCGGCCCTCAGACACTCTCTTTATCAAACCAATGTTGAGTACAAGGGCTGGATCACTTATATTCAGGGTGTTCGGCTAGAATATCAAAACAACACTTCCCTGATGTTAAAAGCTTATAATGAGGCCGCAAAGTTTGAAAATGTAATGGCTATGTATCACCTTATGCGTTATAACCTTTTAGAAAAAGACGATTTTGACTCGGCAAAATTTTGGTGTGAATCGATTACAAAAAAAAATTCAGAGATAACGATTATAGGTTTTTGGATTGCCTTGCTCGGTTTTTCTACACATCACAAATTGTTAGGATGTGATAGAACTCTTTTCTTTCTTTCTAGTGCATTACACGTTCGAGGTGACTCAGAGTTACCGATTCTTCTTAATGCTTGCAAAAAATATGTCAATGGACGTAAGGATGTTGATTTTATAATACGGTATGTCGAGGGGGTATTACTCACTGATAGGGGTGGTTTTGAAAATCTAAATAAAGCGTTTGTTTTATACGAAGAGCCATTTCTTCCACAATTTCACTTGGATTCACGCCATCTTTCTAACAACTATCAGAATTTGGCAAAAAAATACATGACCCTTTTTGTCGAGGCAGAAAAAACAGGGTCAGCTGAAGAAACGTATCCCTTTAGAAACGCTTGTTTAGAAAAAAACCTCAGTTGTTACGAGATTGCGGCCAAATATAACACGGAAGCGCTACCATTGAGTCATCGTGCTAAAAAAGAACTGGCTGAGTTTCATTGCCAATCGGTGATAAGCTACGAACACCTTATTGATAGCCTTAAACGACTTCCAGATTCTGAGGAAAACAGTAACATTCATTTCCATTATCTAGAACAAATAATGGCTCGTTATGAGCGCGCGAGAGAACTGGGCGATATCAAAGCACACTTGTCACTTGCGCGATCTACTGCAGACACAGCCCTCTTTGCCTATCAGGCTAAACATGAACCCCAAACAGCACAACTTCTTTTTCAACGCGCGCAAACCTATTTTCGTGAATTTGACCGCTCGCTTCGACTAGAGGAAACCCTCAGCAGGGAAGAAAAAGAAACGCTCGTTGCTATGAAAGAGGAGGCCTTTAAAAGATTTGAGGAGCAGAAAAAAAGTTGTAGGAAATCACCTAAAAGTGAAAAAAGGCCCCCTGAAACACGAAGAGCCATTGTTAGACAGGCCAGTGAACCTGTTACTGAAGAGGCGGTCATGCAAGATCCCTCACCAAGAGCAACTGAATCCGTGATCGAGATCTCTACAGTCATAGCAGTAGATCCTATTTTAACATCAGGGGAAGGAGAGTGGCACATCAGAGGGGGTGGCGAAAGGACTCCTCCTTTTACAGACTCAAGTAGAGAAAAATCTGATGAAAGCGTACCTGAGATGGGAATGGATCCAAAAGAGTTACGCATTCGCCAACTTAGTGTCGAATTGCATCAAACTATCCGAAGAAACTCTGAGCTAATTGGTCGGCTTCATAATACAAACGCTGAGTTAGCGCATCACATTGAAAAAAGTACGCAAAAGGAAGCTGTACAGGAGCGGTATTTAAATGATGCTAGAAAAGATATTTTACGATTAAATGATGAGATTCTTGCCCTCGAAGAGCAACTTCGTCAATCCAAATTAAAGTCAAAATCTGTCCAATCAACCCCACCTGTGCCTTCATTTTTTCGCTCCCCTGCAGCCGCTTCGGAGAGAGCAGCAGTGATCGTTCTCCCCCCTACTGCTCATAGGACGGATCCCATTTCACTGGATGCGTTACAAGCATCCTATCAAAGAAGCATCAAAAAACTGGAAGAAAAAATCAGAGAAAATCAATCAACCATTGACGCATTAACTAAAGCAACTCATCGATTACAACGACAACCGATACGATATGTTCGTGTACCGCAATTTATTCAAGTTCCAGCCCCAGCTACAACGGTTGGAATGCCTGTCGTATTTCCTACTTATAATGAGGAAACGAAGCGATTTTGTATGAATGAGGTACCGTTGGATGAGGCAGGATTTAGAAATATCGTGATTTCTTTGTATAAGAATCTCGATCAACACCCCCTAAATTATTATCATCTTGGCTTTTGTTTCATGAATGGAAATGGCGTTGTTCGTGATGAAGAATTCGCTTTATATTCTTTTGAAGTTGCAGCAGCACATGGTTATAAAATACCTGATGAATATTTAAGCTATTTGAAAGGAAAAATAGAAGATAAGAGCCTGTCTACGACGATCACCCACACGGGTGAAAAAATCATGGTCGCCTCCTTATACAAAAATCTTTATCAGCGTACACCGCTTCATTATTTTCATCTGGGCTTATGTTTCATGAATGGCACTGGTGTTACACATGATTACGAATTTGCATTGCATTCGTTTGAAGCTGCTGCCGCCCGTGGCTGTGAAGCAGCGAGAGAACATATCCCTCAAGTACTGCGTAAGATAGAAGAAGACAAAGCGTTTGTATTATCGCAGGAGGTAACTGAAGCAGCGGGTGATTGCAGTATCTGACAGACACCTTACAAAAAAGCTGTTCTGACTTGAGTGTTCTTCCACAGGATCAGCAGATCAGCGTTTTTTTACATGTTTCATTAGACGTCGTTTGCGTTGTAACTGACGCTCATTTAACTTATTTTTTTTGTTTTTATAGGGGTTCACGCTGCCTTTGAGCTCTATTTTTAAAGGCGTTCCGACCAAACAC
>CAMBHM010000176.1 GCA_945867185.1 Legionella genomosp. 1 | reverse complement strand
CCCGCGCATTTTCTCAGTCAATAAGGACTGTTTTTTGAAAAAAGTTTATGATCGGGTGACCAAAAAATTCGAAATGCCATCTCTGGCGAATTTGATTGCTGAGACATTCAGCTTAGAAAATTGCCCTGCCTAAATCGCTATTATTGCATTTACCCTGTGATAGGGAGAGGATACAAAAAACGCCCTTTCTAACACCCCCCCCCTTGAATTCTTCCTCATAAACCCGTATTATTTGCACACCATTTCAGATCTGATGCCCATGCCTAAACAAGCCATTATCATTGGAATCGCTGGTCCCTCCGCGTCGGGGAAAAGTTTACTTGCCAATACCATCGTCAATGAATTAGGGTCTGATCAAGTCGTTGTCATCTCTGAAGATGCCTATTATAAAGACAATGGCCATTTACCCATGGCTGATCGCGAAAAAGTCAATTACGACCACCCGGATTCCTTTGACCACGCGCTATTATGCGAGCATTTGCGTCATCTGCAGCAAGGGCATTCCGTTGATATTCCCATTTACTCGCATTCAAAACACATCCGAATGCCTGAAATACGTCATGTGGGCCGTCATGCCATCATTGTTCTTGAGGGTATTTTGCTGTTTAGCGATAAGCCGCTCCGTGAAATCATGGACATCCGAATTTTTATGTCCGCCCCCCTCGATGTCTGCTTGAGTCGACGCTTAAAACGCGATGTGGTAGAGCGTCATCGTTCCTTTGAATCGGTCCTACATCAATATGAAACAACGGTTCGCCCAATGTATCTACAATTTATTGAACCATCCAGCCGCTACGCCGATCTGATCGTTCCTAGAGGCGGAGAAAATCGTATCGCCATCGACATGATCAAAGCCAAAATGCGCGAACTATTAGCGACTCATTCCGTAGGCCACTAACGCAGGAGATCACCATGGGATTTTTAACCGGTAAAAAAGCGTTGATCGTAGGATTGGCGAGCACCCGATCCATTGCCTATGGGATTGCAGAAGCCCTCCATGCGCAAGGTGCAGAACTTGCATTCACCTACCAAAATGAAAAACTACAAGCCCGTGTAATAGGCATGGCCGCTGACTTCAACTCCACGCTTACATTCCCCTGCGATGTAGCAAGCGATGATGCCATTCATGCCGTTTTCAAACAACTGGGCAAACACTGGGAACACCTAGACATTCTGATTCATTCCGTAGCCTTTGCACCTGCTGATCAAATCGGGGGAGACTACATCGAGCACGCCACCCGCGAAGGGTTTCGCATTGCACATGACATCAGCGCCTACAGCTTGGTCGCCTTATCGCAAGCAGCCCTTCCGATGATGGAAGGTACAGAGGGTGCTATTCTCACCCTCAGCTATTATGGTGCAGAGAAAGCCGTGCCCAATTACAACGTGATGGGCATTGCCAAAGCAAGTCTTGAAGCAGCCGTACGCTATTTAGCCGCAAGCCTAGGCCCAAGAGGATTACATGTGAATGCCATTTCCGCAGGTCCTATTCGAACATTGGCGGCAGCAGGCATTAAAGATTTTAGAAAGATTCAAGCCGCCTATGCAGGGGCCACACCGCTACGACGCAATATCACGGCCACTGAAGTGGGTAATACTGCTGCCTTTTTATGCTCACCGCTCGCCTCTGGCATCACCGGAGAAGTGGTTCATGTCGATGCTGGATACCATGCGATATCTGCTACAGGCTTAGAGGAATGAGCGACCAAGATGCCAACCAGGCGGGGCCAGAAACTTCCCCGCTTGGCAAAACATCTGTGTATGCTACAGCGTACGATCCAACATTACTTTTCCCCATTTCCAGAATCAAGGCCAGAGCTACACTGGGTCTTGATTCCAAACACTTACCCTTTGTAGGATCTGATCACTGGATCCATTATGAAGTTTCTTGGTTAAATGGAAAAGGCAAGCCGATGGTTGCTTTAGCCACCCTGAATTATAACTGCAATTCCCCGAACCTCATTGAATCGAAATCATTAAAACTCTATTTCAACTCAATCAATAATACTCCCTTCGATTCTGTTTCCGCTCTGGAAACGACCCTCAAAAAAGACTTAGAAGCCTGCGTTGAAGCACCGGTTGTAGTTGGCATTATCCCTTTGAGTCAGCTCAATCAACACCCCCTCATGGCCCTACAATCCAAATTCTTAGGGGACTCTTTAGATGATCTGGATGTCACTTGCACGCACTACACCGTCGAACCAGGCCTACTCCGCACAAGCCCCCTCATCGTTCAAGAAACCTTGTGTTCCGATTTATTAAAATCCAACTGCCTCATCACCCATCAACCAGACTGGGGCAGTGTACAAATCACCTATCATGGCCCTAAAATAGATCGAGAACGATTATTACAGTACCTAGTGTCCTACCGCAATCACAATGAGTTTCACGAACCGTGCATTGAGCGTATATTTATGGATCTGCTTCACCATTGCACCCCCCACGCACTCACCGTTCATGGCCACTATACACGACGTGGCGGGTTGGATATCAACCCCTACCGTACTACAACTTTTTCTGAGCAAGTACCCCCCCTCATACGGTTAGTTCGGCAATGATCCGCAGCATGCTGCTTCTCATCACGTTCTTACTTGCCCCCTGCCTACAGGCTGAGATAACCTTTTTAACTATCTCAGACATTCACTATGGTCAAGAAAACCACCGTATTGAGGGACAAGACACGGATCCCCCTCTATTGTCTTTGGCCATGAAAAAAATGCAACAACTCTCCCGTTCGGTTGATTTTATCATCACACTCGGGGACTTCCCGACCCATCTGCTCGGCTATTCCTCTAAAAGAGCAGGCTATATCAAAACCGTATTCCATACCTTATCTCAAGCCGATTCTGCCGGAAAACCACTTTTTTTTGTTACTGGCAATAACGATTCCTTGCAAGGGAACTATCAACCCTTTTTTTGGAAAGGCCATTCCGTTTTGTCTTTGGCGCCAGACTGGAAAAACGCGTGCATCCATTGTGATACGCTCCTCGTCGACCCATCACACCTCTGGCAGGAAGGCTATTATTCCAGTTATGTGCGGCATGGAGACAAAAACATCCTACTGGTTGTTTTAAATAGTAGCCAATTTGCAAATCCACCTTTCTGGATCCCCAAATACCCCAATCAACGCAGGGCTGCACGAGCACAACTGCACTGGTTTTCCGAGCAATTGGCAACACATCATGCCAAACAACTGCTCATCGCCCTACACATCCCTCCTGGGCATGATCATAAAGGCCGCCTCACTTGGCAAGCGCCTTTTCAAAAAGAGTTCATCCACTTACTACGTCAAGCCTCACCCCGATATGGAGAAATCAGTCTACTCACCGCACATACCCACATGGACGATATTCGTAAAATTCAACTGGATCACCAACACGCCCTCTACGCCTACGCTACACCCTCCATCAGCCCCATACACCACAACCATTCGGCTATGAAAATCTTTACTTTAAATAAGAACGATCAGATTACCAATTACACCACCTACTACACCCCAAGCCCCACACACTGGGGCACACAACATTATCAAGCAAGAGCCGACTTATTCCCAACCTGCCATGCCCCGTCACTGGCTGCATGCCTGGATGCCCTAAGTCCTCCTGCTGTTTGCGAGATCTTCAAAGCCGGCCTCTTTTATGGTGCAAAAAGTCCCCGTGTTGATGCCTCTGTTTGCCGGTTTACGTATGTCG
>CAMBHM010000175.1 GCA_945867185.1 Legionella genomosp. 1 | reverse complement strand
CCGATAAACTTATCAGGAATATGATTTAATTGCCAGGAATTGCCGTGAACAATCATGATATTGATAAGTCTTATGTCAGCCCCATCGACACTTTTTTAGCGACCTTTGACGCTACACACGAAAAATCAGCCTCACAGCAGGCGGAAATTAAAAAACACCTACGGATCGCAGCGTTGCGAGATGAAGCAATGATTACTCCCGATGAAAAAGGCGTTTGGACTGGATTTTAACCGATCCATGCATCGAGAATTTTGTAAGAAAAAATGGTTAATAAAGAGGCTGCAGGGAGTGTGAGGATCCAAGAAGTAAAAATATTACGGATTACAATCAGATTCAACGCGCCAATACCGCGTGCCAATCCAACGCCCAAGACCGCACCGACTAACGTTTGTGTAGCAGAAACGGGAATTCCAAGACTCGTTGCTACAACGACTGATGTTGCTGCAGCCAGTGTGGCTGCAAAGGCTCGGCTTGGGGTGAGGGCTGTGATGGAACTACCAACGGTTTCAATGACTTTCCTGCCATACATCAGTAAGCCACTGATGACACCGATGCAGCCTAATAAGATGATCCAACTGGGGTAATCGAGCGCACCAAAGGGTTGATGGGGGTGGATGACCAAGCTGTACACGATGCTGAGTGGCCCAACTGCAAGTGCTACATCATTCGAACCGTGGGCAAAAACCATAGCACAGGCAGTCATCGCCATGAGGACCGCAAAATATTTCTCAACTTGTATGAAGTGATCACGACGTTTCATGTGAGCGGGTTCAGGGATCCGTTTGATGCAGAGCATGCCAATGATCGTGATGCTGATACTACTCACCAACATGATCACTATATTTTGTTTGATATTCAGATGGATACCAAAGTGATGTAGGCCTTTAAAAACGGTGATGAAGGAGAGAATAGCACCCACAAGAAAAAGATAAATAGGCAGGTATGATTTGGCCTTTCTTAATGGCTCATCTCTGGAGAAGATAGTCAGTTGGATACTGAGAAATAGGGCATAAGCAGTGATACCTGAGAGGAGGGGTGAGCTCACCCAGCCGATAGCAATGTGAGAGACTTGACTCCAATGAATGGCGTCAGATCCTAATACCAAGGTTCCAAAACCTACCATCGAACCGACTAAAGCATTGGTGATAGAGACGGGAACGCCTAGGTAACTTGCAAGATTCATCCAGATGGTACAGGCCAAGAGTACGGCGAGCATCCCTTCGATTAAAATGAGCGGTTGTTGGGACAGTTGTGTCGTGTTGATAATGCCATCGCGCATGGTTTCTGTGACCCCAGTGCCACCAAAAAAAGCCCCTGCAAATTCGAAGAGAATAGCAATCAGCATGGCTTGCTTGGGGGTGACTGCCTTTGAGCCCATGGTGGTACTCATGACGTTGGCGAGATCATTAGCTCCAACGCCCCAGGTCATGAAGAAGCAAAGCAGTACTGCAAGGATGAGGTATAAAATAGAATAATCCATAAGTTATTGTTACCGGGCAATGAGGATTTGAAGTCGACCGCCCACGGTTTGTGCGTGGTCGGCTAAGTCACCAATCCATTGAACCAGTTTATAAATAAAAATCACATCAATAGCTGGTAGTTCCTTTTCTAATTCAAAAATCTGATGCCTAATTTCGGCAAGCTTATCGTCGCTGTCGTGTTCGATTTTATCAAGCGTGACTATCATTTCTTCAACGATAGTTACTTCGGTTCCGCGGAACCCGCTTTCAAGTAGTTGATCGAGTTCATTGATGGCTTTGCAAGCTTGCTTGGCCGCATCGAGGCAGCGACTTAAAAAAGGCATAAATAAATGAGAAATCTGACTGGGGATGCACATATGTCGGCTAATGATAAGGCCCGCGATGTCTTCTGCTTTATTGGCGATGCGATCTTGCGCACTGAGTAGTTCGAGGAGATCAGTTCTTGCGACAGGTAAGAATAGCCCCGTAGGTAAATGTAGACGCAGGTCTCGTTTGATGAGATCCGCTTCTTTCTCAAGGGCAATGATTTTTTTTTGAATGAGTTTAGCGGTGTCCCAATCGTTTTGTAGAATGGCTTCAAAGAAGGCATAGAGTTGTTTTGCACACAGATAGGTTTTGTGCATGTGGTGTTCAATAGGCTTGATGGGCGAGGGGCCGAACATATTAAAAATACTACCCATTGATGAATGACCTTACTATCAAAAATAGAATACATTATACCTAATATTCTGGTTGAGGGTATCAAAATAATTGGTACAATGTTGCATTTTGAGGATTCAGTATGCGTATTGTCGCCATCAAAGGACGTGAGATTTTAGATTCGAGGGGTTACCCAACGGTTGAAGCGGATCTATGGTTGGAAAATGGGATCCATGCGCGGGCGAGTGTTCCTTCTGGGGCCTCTACTGGTAGCAAAGAAGCATGCGAATTACGTGATAAGGACGCTAATCGTTACGCGGGCAAAGGCGTACTACAAGCCGTAGCGCATATCAATGGAGAAATAAATCAGGCCCTTTATCACTGTTCTATTGACGATCAAGCGGCATTGGATGCACGGTTGTGTGCGTTGGATGGAACAGAGAATAAATCCCGGTTGGGCGCGAATGCGATATTGGCTGTTTCCTTAGCCGCCGCGAAAGCACAAGCTGACTACGCAAATATCCCACTGTTCGAATCATTGAATGCCGGCGAAGAGATGCTGATGCCTGTACCCATGATGAATGTTTTAAATGGGGGGGTCCATGCAGACAACACCCTCGATATTCAGGAATTTATGATTATGCCGGTGGGAGCTGCAAATTTTTCAGAAGCCATACGGATGGGGGCAGAAGTTTTTCATGTATTAAAAGCCACTTTGAAGCGATATGGACTCAACACTGCGGTAGGAGATGAGGGTGGGTTCGCACCTAATTTGACCTCTAATCGGCAAGCCTTAGATATGTTATGTGAAGCAGTGACATCTGCTGGATTTCAGCTAGGGCAGGATCTGGTTTTCGCACTCGATATTGCAGCTTCTGAACTGTTTAAAGAGGGTTTGTATCATCTTGAATCTGAAAGCAAACAAATGAATAGCCAAGCCTTGATTGATTATTATTCGGATTTGATAACGCAGTATCCCATTGTGAGTATCGAAGATGGGCTAGACGAGGCCGATTGGGTGGGTTGGAAACAGATGACCGAACAATTGGGCCATCGAGTGCAATTGGTAGGCGATGATTTATTTGTAACGAATCCTCGGTTATTAAACAAAGGGATTGCTTTGAAAACAGCCAATGCAATTTTAATTAAATTGAATCAGATTGGCACCCTGAGTGAAACAAGAGAAGCCATGCGACTTGCCAAACAACATGGATATCGATCGGTGGTCTCTCATCGTTCAGGAGAAACAGAGGACACCTTTATTGCCGATTTAGCGGTTGCAACAGGGTGCGGGCAGATTAAAACAGGTTCGCTTTCTCGAACTGATCGGATAGCGAAGTACAATCAATTGCTTCGTATTCAGGCATGGGCTTCATTGCCTTATGCAGGTACGCGAAATTTTCCTTAAGAAATGATGCCGGGATTCTTTATCACGGCGATTGCATTTAAACGCTCAATGAATGCGCAGAAAATCCGAACCGTGACCGTTAGGGAGCGGAAAAGTTAAATAGCCCTGTTGAATGTTCGATTTTTGTTTTCAAATACGGACATTGGTAAGCCTTGTTCATTAACAACATACT
>CAMBHM010000174.1 GCA_945867185.1 Legionella genomosp. 1 | reverse complement strand
ACTGCATACCCATGCCATTGTGATGAACTTAACGCAACGCAGTGACGGTGAATGGCGTGCATTAAAAAATGATGAGATCATCAAATCAACTCGGTTTTTAGGGGCCATCTATAACTCAGAGTTGGCAGCAGGTCTGCAACATTTAGGCTATCAGCTCACCTTTGGCCGAGAAGGTAACTTTGAGCTTGCCCACATCACAAGAGAGCAAATTGAAGCGTTCAGTCATCGCTCCAAGGAGGTAGAGGCGCATTTGAAGGCCAAAGGATTAGATAGAGATACCGCGACCAGCCTTCAAAAACAACAGGCCGCTTTACAAAGTCGTCGTCACAAAACAACTCTGGATAGAGAATCCTTGTATAAGGCATGGCAACAACAAGCTTCTGAGATTGGGATTTCATTTCAAAAAATACCGAACCAAGGAGTTCATCCAAGGTACAACGAGCAAGTCCCAGCAGAAGAAGCCGCCAAGCAATCCTTACACTATGCGATTCAACATCTTACCGAACGCCAGTCCATTTTATTTGAGCGAGAGTTGATGGACTTAGCGCTTCAACATGCCGTGGGGCGTGCGAAATGGGGGAATATTGAAAAAGAGATGGTGGCTAGCATTATAAAAGGAGAGTTGATTCAAGAGGCTCCTTTGTACCATCCTGCAGATGCTGTGAGTGGCGCTTCATTAGGCCGAGCCAAATGGGTCGAGGCTTTGGTCACAACGGGGGTTGTTTCCCATCAGGCTAAAACACAAATTGATGATGCGATAAGGCATGGGCAACTTATCAAAAGTGAAGCGTGCTATACCACGCCCACGGCTTTGCAACGAGAAAAAACCATATTAAATATAGAGCGAGAAGGTCGTCACACTTTGAACCCGATTCTTGCAAAAGAAAAAGCAAACCAACTGTTGAAGAAATCCGATTTGAACACAGGGCAAATCAAGGCAGCCGAACTGATTCTCACAACCAACCATCGAGTGGTTGGAGTACAAGGCTTCGCAGGCACAGGCAAGTCCCATATGTTGGATAAAACCAAACAAATCTTGGAAGCACAAGGGTTTGAGGTTCGCGCGTTGGCACCTTATAGTAACCAAGTCAAAGCCTTGCAATCGCTCAATGTCAAGGCCAGTACGCTGGCGTCTTTCATCAGAGCCAAAGACAAAAACATTCACTCGAAAACGGTGTTGATCATTGATGAAGCGGGGGTTGTGCCCACCCGCTTGATGGAAAAAACCCTTCAACTTGCAGCGCAGGCGGGCAGCCGAGTGGTGTTATTGGGCGATACGGCACAAACCAAAGCCATAGAAGCAGGCCGACCCTTTGAGCAATTACCAAAGTGAATTATATACATTAGTCGCATATGGTGTAGATCCCGAAAGGATAGAATGCGGTCTTGGGAAGTAAGTCTTTCTAACACCACCCAGATATGTGAGTGCGAGTGGGTCAGCGGGCATATTGTAAAACCTATGGGGTAAAGCATCTATCGAAGAGGTCTTTTGAAAGTAACATCTGAAAAACTAGTTGGATCCAATTCAGGTAACCAGCCGCTCCCTTAATTTCAATAAGACTCAAGGAAGTACTTCGCATCCTGGCTTAAATAATAAATTTTTCTTTGTTTTAAATACACACTCACGTAAACAATACCCGCACGAGCTATTTCTTTATGAAATTCAACAACAGATAATTTTTTTGCATCAAAACGTTCTATCGCTTTTTTGACCACCTCTAGATCCAATGATCCTCCAACATCAAATGAATTTTTATCGATCGCTTTATCAATTTCGGATGCATAAAAATGATATAACATGGTATCTTCAGAATAAAAAGCAAAATCGTTTTGTAAAATATCATACGTTTGCCGAACCACTCCTAAAGACAACAATTTGTTTGAAAATTCAACAAAATCACCAGGAAAACGATACCTATCTGCGCAGAGTTGTTTTATCTTGTTTTGTATATCATTGATATGGTTCATATTATTGATCCCGGCAAATAAAGTTATGGGAAGGAATATAATACAAAAGACTAAAGACCATTTTTTAAACGTTCCTATTTTGTAACTGCTCGCCCCTTATAACTCGATTTTGTTAGCAAAGGCCATACTGACAGCGATCAGTGGATTGATACCCTTATTTTGCATAGTCTGCAAATAGCTTGAAATTCGACAATAAGCATGCGCATATTTTTCGACTCGAAAGCATCCCGATATTTTCTGCTTAACTTTCCCCATTCGAAGATCTCGTTCAGCTCTATTATTTGTGAAGGGCACATGCGCAAGTTTTGCAAATAATAAGATAGCCGCTTCATGCTTTTGGAATCGTTCCAAAAGATTATGTGCATCTGATTTTGCAATTTTACCTCGGCGTCCATTTGGTTTATCTGGAATGGCGGGCAGCTCTTTTTCGCCACGAGTTAAAATCGCCCTGTAACATTGCTGTAATTTCAGATAGGCCTTTTCATCCAGACACTTATCTTTGTTTTTAGTGATGGATTTGCAGGCAGCCTTCAATAAGCGTTTCATTCTTTTCGCCCAATGATATCCATGCGCATCGATAATAAAGGTAAGCTCACGTAATAAATGTGACCCACATAGTGCGTGCTGACCTTTGTATGAAAAATATGAAGCCCAGCAATCATGCACAATGACACCACCGTATTGTGGGATGATATTGATAAACTCAATAGCCTCCCTGCCTCTTTTTCGATGTAGGCACTTCAGGGTGATATCTCCCGCTGAATACACATGGATCCAGTAATTTTTCTTGTCGATTCGGCATGAAGTCTCATCCGAATGCATGCATGGCGAAGCCAACAGCTTCAGTCGTGCATTTGCTTCCCATGTTTCGAGAGCAACATGGAGGCGCATCATGTATCCTAGCATGGTTGCCTCTGAAATGGTCTTCCCGATTAATGTCGCCACCATTTTCGCCGCGCGATTCAATGAAATCATCTGCGTTACCAATAACTGAACAATGAATGCTTTAATGCCATTACCGTATTGCAATGGGCCAGCCATATAATCAGGAAATTGCCCTTTCGTCGTCGACTGGCAGGAGGGGCACTCTTTTACTTCTGCATCAACGTGTTCCACTGTTTTTTCAAAAATAATATCAATCCGTGTCCGTCTCTCAATACACGTACAGAGGACATGACTCAAATCCTCGCCACACGTCATGCAGTTATCAACGGTAACTGTCGTCACCATTTCGACTGTTCGTGTATTCTCAATCGTTGTAGTGGTCTCACTAACACCTTTACCATTCGTTCCCGTGTTGGGTGGGGTAGTTTCATCTTTTTCTGTCTGGGATGGCGGGATGCTGGAATTGGCAGACGTTTTCTTTGTGTTTTTTTCGAGGAAGATACTCAATACAAGGCTAAAAAGCATAATAAGCGTATTGAACAACATGGCAACCTCAGTTGACACCTTGCCGGCCTTAACGTGTTCATCAAAGCCGGATTTGATCTTATCAAATTCATCACGGACAGATTGTTTGTCTATAGTCGCCATATCGTAAAACGGTTCATTCTGTTTGCTATGAATAGAATAATACCATGGGTTTTTTCGACCTCGTAGGAACTGATATACGGAGAGAACTAAGGTCTGCTCGACTTTTGAAACCTAATTTCCTGTTTGTGATCTTGGTTGATCTCTGGGGGCATTCTGGTGTGGTTTTTTAGGATGACTCATTAAAAATGAAATTATGCCTGAAAA
>CAMBHM010000173.1 GCA_945867185.1 Legionella genomosp. 1 | reverse complement strand
ATGTCCCCCCCTTCGGATACGAGGGGGACATCCCTTACACGGCCTCTCATATGATATGCCTATTTCCAGTGCCCAAGTTAAATCGTGTATTATATTGGCAGGGCTTTATGCAGAGGGCCATACGTCTGTGACGGAACAATTGCCTACGCGAGATCATACAGAGCGGATGCTCAAGGCCTTTTCCTATCCAGTGCTGCTGAATGGGCGTACGCTCACTGTGAACCAACAGCACGTTTGTCGCGGGACCACCATTCGTGTGCCAGGCGATATCTCATCGGCTGCCTTTTTTATTGTTGCTGCAACCCTGATTCCCCATGCCGATTTGTGGATCAGGGAGGTGGGTATCAATGTAACGAGAACAGGTATCATCGATATTCTAACGCATATGGGCGCGAACATTGAGATCGTGAATCAGCGCATATGGGGTGAAGAGTTGGTCGCGGATTTACATATTCAGCATGCACCGTTACGTGGTATTGAGATTCCAGCAACGTGCGTGCCGTCCGCCATCGATGAATTCCCCGCAATTTTTATTGCAGCCAGTTGTGCCATTGGGACAACTATCCTGCATGGCGCTGAAGAATTACGTCATAAAGAAAGTGATCGAGTCGCAGCGATGGTGGATGGGTTACGAACGCTTGGCATTTCCGCTTGCACGAAGGAGTCTACCGTGTCGATTGAGGGGGGGATATTACAAGGGGGCGTGATTGATAGTCGGCACGATCATCGCATAGCCATGGCCTTTGCGATAGCCGGCGCAAAGGCCACATCACCGGTCACGATCAGGCAATCAGAGAATATCAAAACATCTTTTCCCAATTTTGTCGAAGCGGCCAACTCTATTCAGTTACACATTCAGGAATTAGATCATGGACATTAAAAAAGTCGTACCAGTCATCACCATTGATGGTCCGAGCGGTACAGGCAAGGGGACCATTTGTCATCGATTGGCAACGCACTTGGGGTGGCATTCTTTAGACAGTGGTGCCTTGTATCGGATTGTAGCGTTTGCAGGAGTAAAAAAAGGGCTGTTAAAGGATGAGATCACAGGGCCCTTGACAGCAGATGAATCGTCGCAATTGATAGAAACGGCAACACATCTTGACGTACGTTTTGCTGAGGATACGGCAGGGCAGTCATTGGTGTTTTGGGAAGGTCAGGAGATTTCACAGGCATTGCGGACAGAAAGGTGTGGTCAAATGGCTTCAAAAATTGCTGTGATTCCAGCGCTTCGAGAGGCCTTGTTAGACAGACAGCGTGCTTTCGCAATCCCTCCGGGATTAGTTACAGATGGTCGGGACATGGGGACGGTGGTTTTCCGAGGAGCCTATTTAAAAATATTTTTGTCAGCAAGTGCCGAAGAAAGAGCCAGAAGGCGATTTTTTCAGTTGAAAGAAAGTGGAAATGATGCTAGGCTCGCGCAGGTTGTTGATGAATTGGTTAAACGTGACGCAAGGGATACCGCGCGCGCGCATTCACCATTAAAGCCTGCGGAGGATGCAGTGCTGATTGATACAACTGGACTTTCCGTGGATGAAGTCTTTCAGCGGGTATTAAGCCTGATCGCGGAAAGAGGGGGAAGGGGCCTATAAGTGTGCGTCCTTCCATGGGTTAACTACTAGAGTTTATGAACATGTCTGAGAACTTCCAAGCATTATTTGAAAAAAGCATCATCGGTGCGCAATTTTATCCAGGCGCAATTATTTCTGCCAAAGTTATTGGTATCGATGAAGATTTTGTAACCCTCAACGCGGGTTTGAAATCAGAAGGGATTGTTGCGATTGAAGAATTCCATGATAAAAATGGAGATCTAGAAATTGCCGTTGGCGACTTGGTTGAAGTAGCTTTGGATTCAGTAGAAGACGGTCATGGCGAAACCTTGCTGTCTCGTGAAAAAGCAAAACGACAAGAAGCTTGGCGTAAATTGTCTAAATCACATGAAAACAACGAAACGGTTACAGGGTTGATTTCAGGTAAAGTAAAAGGGGGCTTCACCGTTGAAATTGGTACCATTCGCGCCTTCTTACCAGGCTCTTTGGTTGATGTACGACCGGTTCGCGATCCTTCTTATTTGGAAGGCAAAGAGCTGGAGTTTAAAGTCATTAAAATGGATCTGAAGCGCAATAATATTGTCGTATCACGACGCGCTGTGGTTGAAGAAGAGAGCAGTGCTGACAGACAGGCGTTGTTGGATTCTCTACATGATGGTCAAATATTGAATGGTATTGTAAAAAACCTTACCGATTACGGTGCGTTTATTGATTTGGGTGGCATCGATGGGTTGTTACATATCACTGATATCTCTTGGAAACGTGTCAAGCATCCCAGTGAACTGTTGGTAGTGGGTCAAGACGTGAAGGTCAAAGTATTGAGCTTTGACAGTGAACGTAACCGTGTGTCTTTGGGTATGAAGCAATTGGGCAACGATCCTTGGGTTGATTTGGTAGAACGATATCCAGTCAATAAGCGTTTAGAAGGTAAAGTCACTAACATCACCGATTACGGCTGTTTCGTTGAAATTGAAGAGGGCGTAGAAGGCTTGGTGCATATGTCTGAAATGGACTGGACCAATAAAAACGTTCACCCAAGCAAAGTGGTGTCTTTAGGAGATGTGGTTGGTGTGATGGTGCTTGAAATAGACCAAGAACGTCGTCGTATTTCTTTGGGCATGAAGCAATGCCAAGGCAATCCATGGCAGAATTTTTCACAAAGCCATAGTAAAGGTCAAAAGGTAAGTGGAAAAATTCGTTCTATCACCGACTTTGGTGTGTTCATTGGATTAGATGGTGAGATTGATGGATTGGTTCACTTGTCAGATATCTCTTGGACTGTGCCAGGAGAAGAGGCTGTCAAACAATTTAAGAAGGGTCAAGATCTAGAGGCAGTGATTTTAGCTATTGATGCTGAACGTGAGCGGATTTCTCTTGGTTTGAAACAGCTAGAAGGCGATAGTTTCAGCAGTTATGCCGAGGAATTTGCAAAGGGTACTGTGGTGAAAGGGGTGGTGTCTGCGGTTGATGCAAAGACCGTGACTCTTGAATTGGCTCCTGACGTATTTGGAACCATTCGCGCTGTTGATTTATCAGATGAAAAAGTGGACGATGCAACGACTATGATGAAAGAAGGCGATGAAGTTGAAGCCAAAATCATGACGGTCGATCGTAAAAATCGTACCATTACGTTGTCTGTGAAAGCGAAAGATGCCCAAGATCAAGCAGAAGCCATTAAAAAATACTCTCGAAGCGGAGAAGTCAACACGACACTTGGGGATTTGATGAAAGAAAAAATGGCAAACAAGGATGCTGAATAATTGATTCATTCCCTCTCCCGGTAGTGGGAGAGGGGGCCTTCATTATAGGAACAATAACAAGATCCTAAAAAGGACTTTTCGCATGCGGATTATCATGACTCTGTTTTATTTGATACTGATGGTTATCGGTGTCAGTTTTGCAGCACTGAATGCGTCTTCTGTTCCTGTCAATTTTTATATAGTGACGTTTAAGATGCCAGTTTCAGTGTTGATGATTGTGACGTTAGGCGTTGGCATAGTGGTTGGGTTCTTTTTATTTTTAGCGCGATACTGGCGGCTTAAAAACGAACACCGTAAACTGAAAACACAATTGAAATTGACTGAAAAAGAGATCAAAAATTTACGTGCGATCCCTCTGCAAGATCAGCACTGATGCCCCTGTTCGGAGAGCTGGAATGATTCATTTGTGGCCATTGTTGTTGCC
>CAMBHM010000172.1 GCA_945867185.1 Legionella genomosp. 1 | reverse complement strand
GCAATCAACGCTGCCAACGGCATTTCACCAAACATAGCTCCCACAGAGCTCATTAATTGCGCAATGCCCGCCAAAATAGCGAAGTAGTGAGGCGGAAACCAGCGCGAAACCAATACCAACACACCAATGAACGAAAAGGCCGACCCAATACCAATGAGCATACGGCCCATAGAAGCAGTGACCACGCTGTCAGTGGACGCAAAGAAAAAAGAACCAAATGCACATAACAACAAGGCACCCGTCATCAACTTGCGTGGACCATATCTGTCAAACAACAAGCCTGCCGGCAATTGCATGGGCGCATACGCATAAAAATAAAAAGCTGAAATAACCCCAAATCCTTCCGCGCTCACCTGGAACGTTTCCATCATGGGCTTCGCCATCACACTGGGTGCGACTTGAAGAATAAACTCATAGAGATAAAAGGAGGCCGACAGAAAAAAAATCAGGTAGGCGCTCCAGATACTATGTTGTTGCGTGGATAAGTGATAATTGCTCAAGTCAAAATCATGGTTGATTAAAAAAAGACATTACACCGCACCTGAAATCATTCTGTCAATACCCTGCTCCTATTTATACACGATTTTATCACGATTCCTAAGCCCCTAATGCATCTACTGCAGACGTATAGTCATACCCCAAGTCCCGCGCAACCGCACCATACGTAATCATGCCTTTATGCACATTCAAGCCCCGCTGTAGATGGGGATCACTCAAGAGCGCCAATTTTACGCCTTTGGTCACAAGACTTAATACAAAAGGCAACGTGGCATTATTCAAAGCAAACGTGGCCGTCTTTGGCACAGCCCCTGGCATGTTGGTAACACAGTAGTGCACCACACCATCCACCACATAAGTGGGTTCTTGATGCGTCGTTGGACGACTGGTTTCGAAGCACCCCCCTTGATCAATCGCCACATCTACCATCACCGATCCAGGCCGCATGGCTTTTAACATGGCGCGACTGACCAACACGGGTGCCGCTGATCCTGGTACCAAGACCGCACCTATCACCAAATCTGCTTGTGCCACATAATGCTCTAACGCTTCTGATGTCGCATAAATCGTATGTAGTTTCGAGCCAAATTGAAAATCAAGTTCGCGTAATCGCGTCAAGGATTTATCCAGCACCGTGACATGTGCTTCCATCCCCATCGCCATTCGCGCTGCATTCGTCCCGACGACCCCACCACCAATCACCAACACATTGGCAGGAGAAACACCCGGCACACCTCCTAATAACACACCACTTCCTCCTTGAGCCATCTCCAAACAATGAGCACCTGCTTGAATAGACATACGACCGGCTACTTGTGACATCGGCGTCAATAAAGGCAACCCACCCTCGTTTTCAGTAACCGTTTCATAAGCAATCGCTGTCACTCCGGATTCTTTGAGAAGCCGTGTTTGCTGTGGATCGGGGGCCAAGTGCAAATAAGTGAATATCGTTTGGCCTTCTCTTAAACGACGACACTCTATAGGTTGCGGCTCCTTGACCTTTATAATCAGCTCTGCGCGCGAATAGAGCTCATCAGCTGTCTCAACTATTTCAGCGCCGGCTGCTCGATATTGCTCATCGGTGATTCCTATTCCAATCCCCGCATGCTGTTCAACGAGCACCGTACCGCCTACTCGAATGACTTCACGCACACTGGCCGGTACAAGACCCACTCTATTTTCTTGTTGCTTTATTTCCTTCGGCACACCAACCAACATCAGACTAACTCCTTAAGGATTCAATTAATTTTGGAACAAGCACAAACAGATCGCCAACCAACCCATAATTTGCCATTTGAAAAATAGGTGCATCTGGATCTTGATTGATGGCCACGATGACTTTAGAGTCTTTCATCCCCGCCAAATGCTGTACTGCCCCTGAAATGCCTACTGCAATATACAGCTGCGGGGCAACGACTTTACCCGTTTGCCCTACTTGATGATCGTTAGAGATAAAACCAGCATCCACTGCCGCTCGAGAAGCACCTACTGCTGCCCCCAATACATCAGCCAATGATTCAATCAATTTAAATTGCGCAGCACTTTGCAAACCACGTCCCCCTGAGACTACCACGCTGGCTTGGTCCAACGGAGGCCTCACCGATTCACTCAACTGGTGTGACTTATAGCAACTTTTAGATTGAGTAACCACCTGAGCAATAGACTCAATAACACAAGACGGTTGCGTCTTAGTAACCGGATCAAACGCAGTGGTTCGAATCGTCAAAAGAATTTTATCATCAAGCACTCGAAGCGTTTCAATGGCGTTCCCTGCATAAATAGGATGCTCAAAAGTTTGTTTATCAATGATACGAATCACATCCGATACTTGTGTGACATCTAACAAGGCTGCAACGCGTGGTAAAACATTTTTTCCAAACGTACTCGCTGGCGCTAAAATCGTTGTAAAGCTCGGTGCCAACGACAAAACCAATGCACTCAAAGTCTCCGCCAAAGGAAACGCATAACAGGGGTTGTCTGCAAGATACACTGCAGTGACTCCAGCGAGCGCGGCTGCTTCTTCTGCAACTGCAGTGCAGGTATGACCAGCAACTAACAACACCACCTCTGAATCTAATTGCAATGCAGCTGCTAATACTTGGCGCGTAGAAGGATGCATCCCCTGATGATTATGCTCAACGAGAATTAACGTACTCATGAGATCTCCTTATTAAAGTACTTTGGCTTCATGTTTTAATTTGTCCAGCAAAGCCTCGATCGAGTCGACCATCACGCCCGCTCGCCGAACAGGGGGTGCTTTGACTGATAAAACATCCACATGAGGCTTCAAAGTAACGCCGAGCAGATCCAACTCCACCACATCCAACAGTTTACGTTTGGCTTTCATGATATTCGGTAAACTCGCATAACGAGGCTCATTCAATCGAAGATCAGTACTGATCACAGCAGGCAAGGATACCGCCAAGGTCTCTAATCCGCCATCAATTTCTCGAGTGACAATGACTTCAGCCTCTAATAGCTCCAGAGCAGAGGCATTCGTTGCTTGAGGCCAATCGAGCAAGGCTGCCAACATTTGAGGGGTCTGATTTCTATCTGTATCAATGGATTGCTTACCCATTAATACTAATTTGGGTTGAACTTGTAATGCTATTTTTTGCAAAATTTTAGCAATATGAAGACTACATAAAATGCGATCCGTACGAACCAAAATGGCCCTATCTGCTCCCAGAGCCAACGCGTGACGGAGGGTTTCTTGTGCGCCATCTGGCCCAATAGAAACCACTACCACCTCGGATATCTTTCCTTTTTCACGTAACCGTAGTCCCTCTTCAACCGCAATTTCATCAAACGGATTGATGGAGAGTTTTACATTTTGAGTCTCCACACCCTGCTCATCTTTTCTCACCCGCACTTTCACGTATGGATCAATCACGCGTTTGACTGCTACCAATACACTCATCATTACATCCCCTATTTTTCCATCGTGTTCAGGTATGCTGAAAAGGCCTCCCCGATTTCCGCATGCCTCATTCCCAACTCCACCGTCGCCTGCAAGTAACCCAGTTTAGATCCACAATCATAGCGTTTGCCTTGAAATTGAAATGCATTGACAGGCTCTTCTTTTAATAATAATTTTATACCATCGGTCAACTGAATTTCACCGCGAACATCCACCTCCAACTGCTTTAAACAAGAAAAAATAGTTGAAGTAAATAGGTAACGTCCCACGGCAGCCAAATTGGAGTTTACGTCCTGACGTGAAGGTTTCTCCACGATGGTTTGTATCGTTGAACAAGACAGTGAT
>CAMBHM010000171.1 GCA_945867185.1 Legionella genomosp. 1 | reverse complement strand
TGAAGTCTCCTGTCACATTAAGAGAGCTTTTAGACATGACCTCTGGCCTATCGGTTTCAGGTTTTCCAGGGCATCCTCAAGGGATGCCATTACCTAGTTTGAGCGAGGTTCTCAACGGCACCCCACCCGCAAATACACCTCCCATCAGGGTGTTTTCTCAACCAGGCTCAACCTATTTTTATTCAGGCGGTGCCTTTCAAGTGTTAGAACAGTTGATCGAAGACACCACCAAACGACCTTTCCAAAACTGGATGAATGATACGTTGCTTCAGCCACTGCACATGAATGACAGTGTTTTTCAGTATCCATTACAGAGTCCATTTCTCTCAAAAGCAGTACCTGGTTTTTTGAGTAATGGAAAGAAAATCAAAGGGGGTTGGAATAATTATGCAATTGCCGCATCAGGTGGGCTATGGTCAACCCCTACCGATCTTGCGAAATTCGCCATCAATGTATCTCAGGCCTACCAGGGCAAAGAGCAAGGACTGATTGCAAAGAATCTTGCAACTCAAATGTTAACGCGTCAGCCCAACACTGACTATGGACTGGGCGTGGTTGTGAATGGTGAAGGAGATACATTGAATTTTAGAAAAGCGGGACATAACTTGGGCTATCACAGTCAATTATTGATGTTTCCCCATTCGGGAGATGGTGCTGTCATCATGACAAATGCCGAGAAGGGTGAGTATATTATCAACTATATGATGCCTTTGATGGCTCAACACTACCACTGGCCCTGTTATTTTCCTTATTTTGATGAACTCGTCATCTTTCCCAAACCAGCTTGCGGATAGGATTCGAATATTCTAGATCCACACTCTCTTTTGTGAGAGACAATAGATTTCTTCTTTTATCGATTGTCCGGAAAAAATATTTCCCAGGTAATAAGGCCAATACAGGACGTTCCTCCATGGATGAAACAACAACACGATCAATCGGCACACTATTTAAGTCTTCTCTATAGAGTAGCGCCTCAATAACACAAGGGAATTTTCCCTTACAACGAGTCGTTGCTACCGGCCACTTTATCCTATGCTCAGAGTGGAAAAGCCAACTTGGGCGCTTGTTTTGATATATGGTTCTTGGGTGAAACAAGATCAGATCATATATTCCTTCATTTCCACCTAACCATAAGTGCTCGTCGTTTGAAACGATCACACTTGTATTTTTCAATCTACCAGAACCAGTAATTTGTTTGAAAATTGAATTTTCATAATTTCGAGCACTATGCTCTCTCATGATGGTTTGATCTATAGAAAAAGGGCTTATCCCGGTAAGTTGTTCAAAATACACTGCCATGGGTATCCAACCACCAACCCCTTTCTTAGCAATGTGACCGAAACCTGCATGAACCAGTAACTTAGCACTTGGATCACGCTTAAAAACGCTATCATATAAATTTTTAGCTTGACCTTCCCCACGTAAGTTCTGGCATTTTTCTGGGGATTCTTTCCAAGGGTTACAGTCTGGCATTGACTCGTATGCAACAACTGTAAATCCAATTTTTTGCGCCGCTCTTATGAGCTCCCCATACATCGGCTCGTTGGTAAGTAGTCCAGTTTTTTGTGAGAGTGGATATCCACGCACATTTAACCCAATATCTGTCATATCAAGTGCTTCAGCTGCAAAATATCGGAAACCGTTGTCATAGAGAGATTGCAGAAGTTCTAGAGTAAACGCACGATGTTGCGGAGAGTGATGAGCTTCATTAATAAAAATCACTGGGTGCGATTTACTCGCATCAATGATCATATTTTTTGCATTTCTTAATTTATAGCGCTCATCAATAATTTCATCAAAAGGATTCCTCTCACCGTTAACAAGATCATCATCCTCTAGTGCCTCTCGATGCATACCAAGAAATGACTCAAAAACCGCCAATAAATCAAAATATTGTGTTCTAAATAAGGACGATGTATAAACTTGCTCATGCTTGCGTAACCGCATGATTGAAGCGAGATAATTGTCTTTGCTTGCAGTGTTCCTAACCAATTCCCATGGTGATTTTATTTCTGTTGCAGATACATCCCTCGTAAAAGTGAAGCAGAATAGGATCAGAAACAATGTTGTAAACGTCTTAGTCAATCGAAGAGAAAGTAATTTCAATTTTCAAGTACTCCAATTCGCCAGTGCTGTAATCAAACATATAAAGTGAGTGTCCTTCATACAAGACAGGAGTTCGTTCAATAAATAATTTCCTTTTTAAGCTCCCGCCGATTGTAAAAAAAGGAAAACATATTTTCATTGGGGAGAATTATGCAAATCAGTACGACTATTAGCAATAGTTTAACCATTTTGATTAATTTTTTGAGATTATCTTCTTCGTAAGTACTCGTGCTAAATTTTTAGATCCCGTTGCTGACAGGCTGAGATGAAATGTATACTACGCATGAAAGCTTTAGCTTTTAGCGCTCTGTATCTATAAGAAAGCGCAAAACTATCCCACAAAACGAGAAGCCGAGGCCATCTCTACCAAAGCAAGTGGATTCAAACCTGTATAGACTCTTAAAATAGTAAGACGGTGTAAGGGGTTTGCAAGCTCAGATTGCTACCACCAATTCTAGATCTGCCCCTTGCCAGTCTCCCAAGAGTCAATGCACAGTTTCCATTATGATTAATGAGATAGGGAAGATTGAGAATGAAGAATCCTACAGAGCGTTTTACACAAACCGTCCAAGATTACATTAAATATCGTCCCTCTTATCCTCAAAAAAGTGTTGATGTGCTGGTCAAAGAGTGTGGATTAACACCTCACACCATCATTGCTGATGTGGGTTCGGGCACAGGTCTTTTATCCAAATTATTTTTAGACTACGGAAATGTGGTTTATGGCGTTGAACCCAATCAACCTATGCGTGAAGCCGCACAGACCTATTTAAAAGACTACCCTAACTTTCATAGTGTCAATGGTACTGCTGAGGCAACAGCACTCCCGAATCAGAGTGTCGATATCATCACAGTAGGCACCGCGTTTCATTGGTTTAATGCTCTAAAAACAAAAGTTGAGTTTCAGCGTCTACTCAAACCTCATGGATGGGTCTTGTTGGTATGGAATGTCCGCGATGGCAGTTCAAGATTCATGCAAGAGTATGAGCAACTCATCCTGAAATATGGAACCGATTACCGTGACTCGAATGCACAACGATTTGATCAAACTGCCTTAGACCGTTTTTTTGAGCCTGCTACGTTAAAAACAAGCTCGTTTAGAAATGCACAATCATTTGATTGGGATGGCTTGCAGGGGCGACTATCATCAGCCTCCTACAGCTTAAGGCCAAGGGATCCTCTGTTTAATGACATGAAGCAAGCCTTAAAAAATCTCTATGACACCTGCCAACGTCGTGGAGCAGTTGAGTTCTTGTATCAGACAAAAATGTATTATGGACGGCTGTAAGTTACAGGCTCTCCATTATGAGTATTTCGGCGAAGCAAATGTGCCTGGACGGCTCTATTTTAGATACCGCGGAACGCAATACTATAATCTTGCGCTCTGCCAATACCAAAGCCCTATCTGGATTAATAATCTTCTTTTTCGGGATTATTTACGTGAAAACCCCATGCAGGCAACGATCTATAGCTCACTTAAGCAAACGATTTTTAAATCAGGCGTAGATTCACTAGGGGCTGTTGACATTTGATCCCCCCCGACGCCGACGTGCCGCGGCTTGTCCGCGGCATCCAGGAGATGCTCATGTTAAGAACATATTTCTTCGTATAAATCGCACCATGTTGGATTCAACCCTTCAATTAAATTGAGTTTCCACTTC
>CAMBHM010000170.1 GCA_945867185.1 Legionella genomosp. 1 | reverse complement strand
GGGGATTCTGCGTTTTTTCAAGGGGGCATCTATCCTTGAAAATAATGCCGTGCAAACTGCTGCTTCTGCTGGAGAGGCAGTAGCTGGAGGGATTGTCTATACTATTCCAGCATTGATACTCATCGAATATTGGCATCATTTTGATTATTTAACTAATTTCTTAATTGCCGCCAGTGGTGGTATTTTGGGGGTTTTATTTTCTATCCCTTTGCGTCGTGTATTGGTCCACGAACCCGCTTTGAAATTTCCAGAAGGTCGTGCGATTGCGGAAGTATTAAAAACATCCGCTGAGAAAAACAATCTGGTTAATATTGTGCTGGGAGGGCTCATCGGGGCAAGTCTTGAGCTCTTTCAAGTGGGGTTTAAAATCATCGCCAGCAGTTGGCATTACTGGCTTGTTATAGGGCGATCGTTATTTGGATTTGGTGCCGGATTTTCAGCGACGATGATAGGAGCGGGGTATCTGGTTGGCCCTGAGATGGCGTTTAGTATTTTCTTAGGGGCAGTGATCGCTTGGTTTTTTGCACTTCCGGTAGTGAGCCAGTGTTATCCGGAATTTTTACAAGGGTATCCCCCTGATAAAGCAGCGGCTTTTTTGTGGAATAGCGAGATGCGTTATTTGGGGATAGGGGCGATGTTATTCGCTGGTGTTTGGACATTCATGAAGCTCATTAAACCGCTTAAAAAAAGTATGCGCACCTCTTTCCGAGCTTTTTTGAAAGGCAGAAACAATCCTTTGCTACGAACCGACAAAGATATCCCCTTCCCACTTATTATCATTGGTGTGTTTTTAATGGGCGCTTTTTTGTTCCTATTTTTTCAAATGATTTTTCCATTGGTAGCAGCAGGACTGGATGGAAATTATAGGCTTAGCTTGGTTTTTGGCATGGTGATGTATGTGTTAGTGATTGGCTTTTTATTTTCAGTGATTACTGCCTATTTTTCAGGCATGGTTGGTGTAACGGCGAGTCCTGGGAGCTCCGTAGTCATAGCCGGTATTTTATTTGCAGCTTGGTTATTGCTTTCAGTGATCAATCACGTGGTCCCTTTACCATTGACAGAAACACAAATTGTGGCTGCAGAAGCCATGACCATCATCATTGGCTCTGTGGTTACAGGGATTGCTGCCATTGCCAATGATAACACCCAAGATTTGAAAGTGGGTCAGTTGGTTGGGGCCACTCCTTGGAAACAGCAGGTGATGCTCTTGATCGGAGTGATTGTTTCGTCTTTGGTCATTCCACCTGTGATGCAAGTGTTGTTTGATGTATATGGCATTGCGGGTGTCATGCCACATGAAGGGATGGACATCAGTCAATCCCTGCCTGCACCAACGGCGGCCCTTTTAGCGGCAGTAACGGAATCGGTTTTTAGTCATCAGTTACCTTGGGGGATGATGTTATCTGGTGCGGCTGTGATTGTTGGCATTCTATTGATGCATCGATTACTGAAACTGGGTCGCTTCATCAAGATAGCGGTCTTAGGGGTGGCTATTGGGATGTATCTGCCGATAGCTTCTTCTTTCCCTTTATTTGTTGGGGGCATGATAGCACAATGGGTGGGATGGCGTTTAAAGCAGACTCCTCTGGTAAAAACAACCAAACGACAACAAGTGGGAACACTCATTGCTTGTGGATTAGTCGCCGGATCGGCCTTGATTGATGTGGTGTTGGCTATCCCCTTTTCTATTTTCCATAGTCCTGATGCCTTACAGGTGACGGGGATTGGTTGGCAGCCTTATGGGGTTGGACTAGGGATCTTGTCGACGTTGTGCTTAGCAGGTTGGATACAACGACGCGTGTGTGCCAGCGAGTAAGAGATGGTTTGATTATGAGCGATCCGGTATCGCGCAGCATCGCGACAACAGTGTTCAAGGGTATCGAGGATCTGCTGTGAGCGTCGGTGAAGTGTATCCGGTTGATGGTATGTGCGCCAAGTTCTATACTCGCTCACATCAAAATAGGCCTGTGGTTCTTTATGAAAACAGGGCAGTAGTTGACTGAAGGCAGCTAAGGTTTGTTCTTTTTTACGGTGTTGCCAAGGGCCTAAAATACGTCCTAAATCCCGGGTTAATCGTTGCATTTCAAGTTCAATCTGTTGTCTGAGAGCATTCAGTCTGATGGGAAGGTCGTGGGTTACTTGCTGTTGTTTGCGTTGGAGCTCGATTTGTCGAGCCGTTTGTAGATGAACGCCTTCCTCTAGCCAAGAGGAATCGTTCAGTGCTCCCGTTTCAGCTCCTAAGAAGAAAAGCATTTTAAAGATCTGCTCATGTAATGCGATCGTATTTTTTGATTGAAATGAGTGCTGCAACGCATAGTATCTAAAGGAAAAAGGCTTGACTTGCTCGCGAAAAAAGGCAGTTGGGATTACATATTGATTGAAAAGACAACGGGTGATCTCAAGCGGTCCTGTGGTGCACACTACAATGGACTTTAAATACAACGATCGTTCATGCTGCATCATTGCGTTTAGTAAGAGATCGTCCGGCTTATCAAGCATTTTTTTGATTTTAATATAGTCTTTATTAAAAAACAGACGTTTTACAAAGGTTAATTGATCGAGTAGAGAGTCTCTTAAGTGTGCGATGAGTTCGGGATCTGATTTAAAAGATCGAACAACATCGCTAGATCCGGCAGATAAACCGCGGGAGGTCGTTTGTGTGGAAGGAAAGGAATACTTATTTTCATGAAATGCTAAAAATTGCTCCGGATCAGTCATGATAGATTGCAATTGTTGTCTTAAGGCCCTAGAGCCTAATTGGTTTGTTTTATTCACTTGATGTGAGCGCGCAATATAGAGGGCTTCTGATCGCTGTTTCATCGATGACAGTGTTTTTTTGATAAAGGGTGAGCTGTCTTTTAAGGCGTCTTCAATTTGAACCATGAAATCGGTATTGTAATGTGTTAATTTGTCGATGAGCCCACGTTGGATTTTCAGAATATAAGGATAAGCTGCTGTTTTATCTACGATTGCTACATAATCATTGTTGGCGAGAATAAATTCCTTTTTACCAAGCTGTAAACTACCAATATTAAGTAATAAGGGGGTGTATACCGGTAGGGATTCTGGTAAGGCAGTCGTGTCAACCGGCACATCAAAATCCGTGTACGTGCCCAGTTGATAACTAGGCGATAACCAGCGGATGATATCGCTTGCAACGCCGAGGTTTCCACCAGCATCTAAATGATGAATTTCATCAAGATAGAAGGTATACAAGAGACATTCTTCGTGTGTTTGTAGTTGTGTTTGAAAGTGTTGTGCATCGACAGGCAAAATAGTTTGCTCTGTGCAAAACAATAAGAGATCGTGGCAGGCTTGTTCTTGTAATAGACTTGAGTCGTACAGAAGATGGATGACATCCCGTGGATTGGTTTGTCGCATATCGATGAGCCTGATTTGATTTTCAAGGTTCATGAATACAGAAGGATCGCGACTCAGCCAAATTTTGACATGAATATGAGGGTGATATTCAAACTGGAGATCTGTCATGAGTGCAATTGTAGCATCCTTACTTGATGATTTTTTAATTTTTCTTGTGTATGTTCGGCTTCACTGAGCTTTGTTTGTTCTTTTACAAGAATCGCTTGTGGGGCATTTTTTACAAAAGATTCATTGTTTAGTTTATTTTTAATAAAAGCAATCTCTTTGGCAATTTTGGATAGCTCTTTCTCCAATCGACTCAGTTCAGCGGTGGTGTCTATCAGATCGGCCAATGGAACCAATAACTCTAAATCACCGACGATCGTAGAGGCTGTAACGGGTATCTCTTCCGTTGGGGAAAGGGTATGGATA
>CAMBHM010000169.1 GCA_945867185.1 Legionella genomosp. 1 | reverse complement strand
AATCCCCTTGTGGATCCAGTTGTTCCACGTCAAATTTTTCTAACACATCCAAGCACAGTTTCATGGTCAAGCCAATCCCCTCTTGCATGCTTTTGTCTTCATGAAGTGCTGCTAACTGCGAGGCTTGTTCTAAACTATCCATCACCGGCAGGAGGGCTGTGATCAGTTTCTCAAGCCCATATCGGTGCGCATTGCTCACTTCACGCTCTGCCCGACGACGGACGTTGTCTAGTTCTGCTGTAAGCCGTACTGATTTTTCCCAGTTCTCGTGAGACGCTTGTTCTGCCAAGGTGAGTTTTTCTTCCAATTCTTGATAGGACACATGATCCAAGGCTAACTCAGCAGGTTCTATTATCTCACCAACTTCAAGGTCCAACGCTTCGGCCTCTTCTTTAAAATTTTTCCAGTCTTTCTCTGTTTTCTTACTCATTCAGACACTCCAGGGTCAATGGCTGTCAGTCTAGATCATATTGTCCACTCCCTCACGGTCGCGGCTCGGATTCTATACTGCACACAGTATGCTTACCTAATCTGGGGATCATTTTTAAAAAATCAAGTATAATACACCTTCTTTACGTTATGACAGAGCCTCCCATGACAACCTGGTCGCCACTCTCCTGGACACAACACCCCTATGAACAAGCCGCGACCTATCCAGATGAGGCTCTGTTAATCGAGGTGGTTCAAGCTTTAAGTCTTCTCCCACCGCTTGTCACAGCGTCCGAAGTCACCCATTTAAAACAAGCCATTGCCCGTGCGGGACGCGGAGAGGCCTTTATTTTACAGGGGGGGGATTGTGCTGAATCCTTCAGCGACTGCCGTCCTGAGATCATCACCAACAAACTCAAAATTCTCTTACAAATGAGTTTGGTCCTGCTACATGGTATGCACAAACCCATTATTCGAATCGGTCGCATTGCAGGGCAGTATGCCAAACCACGCTCAGCCGATCTTGAAACGATCAATGGATTGACACTTCCCAGTTACCGCGGCGACCTCGTTAATGGGCCTGCCTTCACGAAAGAATCCCGTACCCCTAACCCTCATTTACTATTAAAAGGACATGCTTGTGCCGCCATGACCTTAAACTATATTCGTGCGCTAACCGATGACGGGTTTGCCGATTTGCATCACCCTCACCGCTGGGATCTCGGATTTGTTGATCATTCCGAACAAGCCGCTGACTATCATGCCATTGTTCATGCCATCAGCGATGCCCTCCAAATCATTGACTCCTTCCAAGGACTAAAAAACAGCAGCTTACATCAAATCGATTTTTTCACGTCCCATGAAGCGCTGCATTTACATTACGAACAAGCACTGACCAGACAGCAATCCAATGGCGATTGGTATGACTTATCAACCCATCTACCCTGGGTTGGCATGCGTACGGCCACACTCGACAGCGCACATCTTGAATTTTTACGAGGTGTTCAAAATCCCATTGGCATCAAAGTGGGCCCGAAAGCCAGCGCCACCTGGCTGGCTGATGTCTTAACCTGTATCAATCCAAATCGAGAGGAAGGTCGAGTATTGCTCATCAGTCGCATGGGCGCCAACGACATTGGGACCTATTTACCGCCCCTGATTGAACAAGTGAAATCTCTAGGTACGCCCGTCACCTGGTCCTGTGATCCGATGCATGGCAATACAGAAACCACCGCGGATGGAACTAAAACAAGACATTTTGATACTATTCTCAGCGAACTCAGTCAAGCCCTGACTATTCATCGAGAGACTGGCAGTTATTTAGGCGGCGTGCATTTCGAGCTCACTGGAGAGAATGTCACGGAATGCATCGGTGGTGCACGAGGACTGGCTGCTCAAGACTTGAAACAGGCTTATCATAGTTTGGTCGATCCAAGATTAAACTACGAGCAGTCCTTGGAAATGGCGTTGCAGCTTAGTCGGCAGTTCGTGCGTTAAACCCATGATACTTAGGACTCAATGTCCGCACTGCTTCCACCATAGCCAGCACATGCTCAGGCGGCACATCAGGCGTGATGCCATGGCCCAAATTAAAAACATGGCCTGATCCAGATCCAAAGGCGTACAGCACTTTCGCCACTTCCGATTCAATGACCTTCGGTGAAGACAATAAAACCATTGGATCCAAATTTCCTTGTAAAGCCACTTCTCTGCCAACCAAGGCACGCGCTGCCCCTAAATCACAAGTCCAATCCACACTCAATGCATCACACCCGCTTTTCAACATAGCGCTGAGCCATTGCCCACCCCCTTTGGTAAATACAATCACCGGCACGTGTGGATACGCTGCTTTCAAACGTTGAACCACCTTGGTCATATAATGCAGTGAAAAGTCTAGGTAATCTTGCGTGGTTAATAATCCACCCCAGGTATCAAATAGCATCAGTACCTCCACACCCGCACGCACCTGCTCTTCTAAATACACAGCCACGGTGTCGGCTAACGTCGACAACAATTGATGCATGGCAATGGGATCGGTGTAGCGCAATGTTTTGACGTATTTGAATTCACGACTGCCTGATCCTTCCACCATATAGCAAGCAAGCGTCCATGGACTTCCTGCAAACCCAATCAAAGGTAATTCTGCCGGCATATCACGCCGGATCAAGCGCACGGCATCCATGACGTATTGCAGTTTTTCTACAACCATGGGACCTGGCAACGCATCGATTGCAGCACGACTACGCACAGGTTCTGAAAATCGAGGACCTTCTCCCTCTACAAACGACAATCCAAGTCCCATGGCATCTGGAATAGTTAGGATATCTGAAAATAAAATAGCCGCGTCTAATGGAAACCGTTGCAATGGCTGTAAGGTCACTTCACAAGCTAATTCTGGCGTTTTACACAACGTTAAAAAATCGCCCGCTGCTTTGCGAACACGTCGATATTCAGGCAGATATCGGCCCGCTTGGCGCATCAGCCAAACAGGCGTCCGAGAGACTGATTTTTTCTGCAAACTACGAATCAACAATGACTGTGTGGGATCTTGCATACTTCACCTGACCGGCCTCAAAAAGCGGAGTGTATCACATGCAAGAAAAAACGCATGTCTCAAAATCAGACATCTCTTTATATAACCCTTTGTCTTCTGAAGCTATAAAAAATCCCGCCCCAAGTCCAACACAAGTCACACCAACCCCAATGGCAGCCCCAGCACCAATCACACCAGCTCCTAAGGTACCTGCAAGCCCAACGATACCCGCTACAATCAACACGGCTCCAAAAAAGAGCGCCATCAAACTGGCAAGCTGTTGCCACGCATTACCCATTCCCTCTACAGTCTTTTGTAAAGTTTGAAAGGCCTGTTGTTTCACTGGATTATCTGGACCTTCAGCAAGATCAACTATTGAGTTGATCAATTCGTTCTTATCGTTCTTATTTGATAATAAATTCACTTCATGAATCAATTTTCTGGCGGCAGCGATCATACTTTCATACATGACATCACCCGGATGATCACTCAATATCTGACCTAAACGTTCTTCTATAGAGCTGTGCGCGTTAGCTCCGCCCCCTAACGGTCGCGGCTCAGACTCGCTTAGGACCAAAAACCATTGCTGGCGCACAAACCGCTTCAAATCACTCAAACGATCCTCAGTAACCCCAGCCTCATTGTGAGTAGTTACTCCGTCAAAAAAACGATCTAATTCCCTCGGTAGTTGCGCTCTCTCAACACTGAATTCTGCGGTTGCAGCCTCTAATGCTCTTCCATCAGTCACCTCATAGTGCTTATCCCGCGCATTTGCATAAATGGTTAGCGACGACTCTGGTATAAAGGGATGTCTCCCCTCAACAGGATAAGTCCTTTGCGTCTCATACCCATCAGGAGAAACCAGATTGTATCTCCCTCCTA
>CAMBHM010000168.1 GCA_945867185.1 Legionella genomosp. 1 | reverse complement strand
CTACGCCTGCAGAAGGCACATGTGCCCGTATGGACTCTCTCACGATGATATTTTTCGTATGATTTTCTGAAAATTCATCTGCATAAAGCCAATGTGTAAATTTCCAATAAGGTACCTTCAAAGGAAAAATGGGAATTTGAATCATGTCTTTTCGCGGAATCAAATAGTTATATAACTTAAATGACAACGGATGAATAATATCTTCACAGTCATGAAAGACAAAAATTTGAAAGCAATTCCTCTCAGCCACCTCCACTTGTTTGATACGTTGATAGATCCCATTTAAATTTGCCGCTTTACTAGTAGGGCCTGGTGTAGCTCCTATGACACAGCGTACCTTCGGGTTCAACAAGGCGACCCGCTCTACTTCAGCAACCGTATCAGGATCATTAGGATACACACCCACAAAAAAATAGTAACGACAATAATCAATGGAGTTCGCATTATGCTGCAGCATGGTTGCAATAACATTTGCCTCCTGCCAGCAAGGAATCAAAACCGCAATCAATTGCTCCTCTACCCCCAATAATTTCTCATACGTCAAGGGTTCACAATGACGCATGGTCCAAGCTCGGATCCCTTGACGGATCCAATAATACACATCAATAAATACATCATCTATCCCTGAAATAATAAACAAAATCCCTAAACCAACCAGGAAATACCACATTAAAAAATACAAGATCAAAACTGATTCGTTGGGCATCGCACTAAACATTCACGTAAACGAGCACTTGAACAATCTGATTAGAATAATACTTCTTGTATGGATTCACCGAACCTCCTGCTGGCAAATAAACTCCGTTAACATGTTCAAAGCGGATTTGTACATTCCATCGATTCGAGGGAATGTAGGCTATTCCTGGCCCTACTTCAGCAATATTATTAAAAAATTCACGGTTCGTATCCGCAATCACACGTCCTGTCACATACAGATTCACCAAGCTGCTTTGGTATTGCAACAGATGGATCCCTTGATGAGTCCTCAGAAGAGCAACCACATTATTATTGTATCTTGAAAAATAGGTCAAATCACCATACAGATCACTATAATAATTATGACTGACTTTCAAGGTATCATAGTAGCCAGGTCTGACACCCCACTCTTGATAATACATAGCACCAGCTCGTAGATCCCCTCGCCATCGAGGACGATTTTGATAGACCAAATCATAGGCCTCGCCTGCCTCAACAAACCCAATCACTGGAATAGCGCGCAAGGGACTAAACTGACCGCCTGCCCCCATGATTTGAACGTTGTCTTCATAAATTTGTGAAATTTCCCCCAAATTCTGCGTGCGATTATCTTGCGTTCTGCGCATATAGACATACGTTTTACTTTTAAAACAATGATTCTGTTCAATCCCCAAACGCCAAAGCATGGGCACCACTGTTAAACCAAAGCGACTTTGAGTAAAAGGATTAAAATAAAACTCAGAAAAATAGGGGGCGGGCAAGGCCTTGGTCTGTTGACCAGACAAATGCGTCAAGGCAAGTTGTGCCTGATCTCGTACTTTCTGATCTTGACTATGCGTTGCTATTTGAAAATAATGATAAGCTGCTGGTTTATTGTTCATCCCATCATAAAGATAAGCCAATTGCATCGCCAGATCGGGTTGATAAGTCAACGCATAAGCATGATGGAAGACTTCCAGCGCACGCGCATTATCTCCTTTTACAATGGCCAAATAACCCGCTTGTTTGAACGTTTGAATCTGTAAGGACTGCCCCTGAAGTCCCTGAAACAGTGATCTGACTTTAGGTTTCACTACAAGCGGGGGACTAAACCAGGCTACCTGGGCATGAAATTGATAATAGGGCAAATAAGAAGCCATGGCTTGTAAAGCATCTAACAACGTTTGTCTAAACTGGCCCGTCGCCTGTACCAGGCTATCTGAGAAGACTTGTTTTGCGTGTACCCACTCTCCCTTAACATAATATAAATATCCCAGTTGAAACGTATAAAGGGCATTATCAGGTCGCAATTGATGTAAGCGTTGAAGCTCTTGCAATGCATCAACAGGATGAGGCTTATTCAAAAGCCATTGACTGTATTCTTGAAGCGCGACAACATCATTGGCATTTTGATGTAATAAGATCAAAAGCGCATTTTTAGCAACTTGTGGATTATAGTCCTTAAACTGATAGTAAGTATTCATCAAAACCGTGGGATCACGATGCAGATGTCTTGCCTCCTTCAACGCCGAGCATAATAATCCTAAAATCAAGATCACAACCAACAGGGTTGCAATCAACATCCTTTTTTTCAGCATACATCCTACGCCATCAAAACTAGGGTGAGTAAATTTTATAGGTTAACCCTGCTTTCTCTGCATCGTACAAACTGGACTCAGCATTTTTTAAAACAGTCCTATCTGTACCACCATGCAACGGATAAATTGCTATCCCTACACTAGTCGTGATGGCTAAGGTCTTCCCCTCAATCTTCAACTTATACGCAGTAAAGGCCAATAACTTTGACAGTACATCATCCCAGTGATGGTCCTTCCTAATTCTTGGAAGCAGCAGGCCAAACTCAGCGCCCTGTAAGCGCGCTATCATGTTCATGCCCATGTGTTCTTGCACTAAATAAGGCTCCAACAACAGTAGCTTCAATCTTTCTGCAAACCGCACTAAAATTTGGTTGCCAAAGACACTGCCCAATGTTGTATTCCATTCTTTAAATCCATTCACATGTACAACCAGCACCACTACCTGCTCTTCAGAATCCACTTGATGAATGGCCTCATGCAACCGATGCAAAAAAAGTCGTTGATTTGGAATATTGGTCAATGAGTCATGATTCTTTTCATAATGTAATTTCAGTTCGAGCTCGGTGCTTTTATGCTTGAGTTCACGGGTCTCATCATCGATCAGCGTTTCCATGGTATTCGCCATACCATAGCAAAAAGATTGCCCCCAATAGAGAAACATAAACGGAGTGAAATCAAGTGCCCACAATGCAGGATTGGTTTTTTGTGCAAGAATTAAGCCGGAAAAATCGATAGAGCTTGTCAATTGATAAGACACAAGCGTAGTTGCGAGCAAGATGCTCAAAAAAGAAAGACTTAGCCCAAGCCACGCATACTTGCTAACGTGATCGCGAAGAACCTCCGAACGCACCGGTATTTGCTGTAGAATGCCCATGTTTTAATCACTTTAACGTGAATATATACAAAGTTGGCATCACTACCCATGGCATTAGAAAGAAGCACGCCCCTCTTTCTAAACAAAACAGGGCCCGGCTAAATTCGACCATTCATCCTACACCACGCACAACAACACGCAGCATTTGGTGCATAAAGACCTAACCGGGAGAGACACACTTTCAGTTTCTAAGGAAGTCTATTAAACGACTTCAACTTCTTCCGCTTGAGGGCCTTTTTGACCTTGTCCTGCTTTAAACAGAACAGCAGCACCTTCTTGCAGCGTTTTAAACCCGCCCCCTTGAATGGCGCTAAAATGAACAAAGTAATCTTTGCCATTGCTTTCAATGAACCCAAAGCCTTTGCCCTCATTAAACCATTTCACTGTACCACGAACTTTGTCTGACATTATTCCTGCTCCTTAGCATGTATAGTAGGGGATATCTCACCATAGAAAATATGATCCATGGAACGATCCCATACCCTGACAAGTTTTATACTGCAAAATGACTTCTGTCAAGTAAAACGTTTTAAAATACGTTGCAATCGAGATAAAGTCCGCGTTTTCCCTAAAAGAGCTAGCGTAACATCAATGGATGGTGACATGCTGCTACCTGTTACGATAACCCGTAATGGCTGTGCAATTTTTCCAAGCGACACCCCAAGGGTCTCGCTCACTTCTTGTAAACACTGATGAAGCGCTGCCTTGTCCCAAACTATAAGCTCAATAAATCGCCTATACAGGAGCGTAAGGGG
>CAMBHM010000167.1 GCA_945867185.1 Legionella genomosp. 1 | reverse complement strand
ATGCTTTGTTTGATAAGCGTTTGGAAGAAGAAGAGGCTTGGATACGGACAGGAATCAAAGCACGTCGAACTCGAAACGAGGGCCGAGTTCGCGCACTGGTGGCTATGCGACAACAATATCACCAACGTCGGGAAGCCTTAGGCAAGGCGAGTGGTACGGCCCTTCAATCACAGCAATCAGGACGTATTGTGATCGAAGCGAGTCACTTGCAATATAGTCTGGGTGATCGTTGTTTGATTCGTGATCTCTCACGTCTTGTCATGCGTGGTGATAAAATAGGCATCATTGGCCCTAATGGGTGTGGGAAGACCACGTTGATCCGTCTTCTTTTGGGCGAACTCACACCAGATAGCGGGACCATTCGGCAGGGTACCGCGCTGTCTGTGGCGTATGTGGATCAATTTCGCAGTGCATTGGATGAGAAAAAAACACTCATGGATAATGTGGCTGATGGGGCATCCCATGTGACGATTCAAGGCAAGCAAAAACACGTGGCGAGTTATTTGCGTGATTTTTTATTTCAACCCGAGCAGTTTAATCAGCCTGTTTCTACACTTTCAGGTGGAGAGCGCAATCGCTTGTTGCTGATGAAACTATTTGCAAAGCCAGTCAATGTGTTGGTGATGGATGAACCTACCAATGATTTGGACATTGAAACGATGGAGTTGTTAGAAACGATGTTAGGGGACTATCAGGGGACCTTATTGTTGGTCAGTCATGATAGAGCGTTTATCAATCAGGTCGTGACCAACCTCTGGATTTATGAAGGTGATGGGCAGTTTAATGAGTATATTGGGGGATATGAAGAATATCTTCGTTGTAAAAAAGAAACGCCGCGTGTAATCCCTGTGGGCACGACAATAGGGCGTGCTGAGAAACCTATGCAACTATCATTTCAAGAACAACGAGAACTCTCGAAGTTACCGAAGCAGATTGAGGCACTAGAGCAACGCATTGCACAGTTGCAAGAAACCATGGCAACGTCTGAATTTTATCAGCAAGACCGATCGCAGCTTAATGCGGCTCATCAGGAATTGGCAAAGCAAGAGGCGGCTCTAGGGATTTTGTATGTGCGTTGGGAAGCATTAGAAGCCAAGGGCGGAGGGTAGGGATGGAGCTAACTATTGCTTTGGTATTCCTCGGCTCAGCGATTGTGGTGTTTTTCGCAAATGAGTTTTCTGGTGTATTTAAAAAAATAGGGCGCATTCCTGGCGTTAAATTATTGTTTCCGTTGTGTGTATTGTCTTGGATCGTGGTGGTGTATGAAGCTTGGGGGTATTGGTTGCTTCAGAAAGGGCATGGGATATTGGATAGAGCGATTCATGCAGGGGCTTTATGGTTGCCATTTGAAACAGGCGCTTTGGCATGCATCCGAATGATTTGTTTATTCGTCATTGCAAGTGTCCCCCTATGGTTTCATCGATTCTGGCCCGCTAAAAATATCTCAAAAGAAACAGCCGTATTCTCCTGGGGACTTGCCTTGTGGATGGTGGCTGTGGTGTTGATAGTGGTGCCGTATTAGGAGAAGGAGATCCGTTTCTAAATAGGTTCAATCACTTTTTGTTTTGCTGTGCGGTGGCGTGCTTCCAGCTCTACATCGATGTATCGGTCAGTGGTCGCACTGGAGCTATGACCTGCATCATCTCGTACGTGTTCTCGGGGGCGAATTTTTACGTCTTCTGAGATGCCTGTGTGTCGAAGCCAATGTACGGTTGCGGCATTTAGGTGATCAGCTTCACTGGTTTCATGGATGTCCCGTAACTGAAGGGCTGCGTGATCGAAGCATTGTTGGATGAGACGGCGGATAGGCGCGGTGTCACTCATGGGTCCTGTGCCACGGAGTTTGGGGATCAGGGGCGAGTTATCGGCAGGGGTTGGGAGAGCGGGCAAGCCCAAATGCTTGCGCCACTTCATAAGACTTTGTAGCATGGCATCACTGACTGCAATATGACGTTCTTTGTTGCCTTTTCCAACGGTGGTGAACCACCAAGATCCGTTACTGTCTTTTGCAAAATCATTCATGGTTGGAATCCAGCGTTCGCTGGCTACAACCTCTGATATGCGTAAATACATGCCATAGAGTAGGTGAAGAATAAATCGGGTTCGCTCATGTTTTTCAGGTTGTAAACAGGCCATTTTGTCTGCAGCTTTTAAGACAGCGTCCCATTGTGTCAGACTCAAGCGCCGGATGGGGGCGTGTTGCTGGCGTTTTCGAATGAATTTACTTTTTTGTCGGATGAGGGCCACTGGGTTTGAGTGGAGGTGCTCTTCTGCGATTAAAAAATTAAAAAGCGTACTTAAAATGGCAAAAATGTCCTGAACCGCTCCTTGTGACAAGCTGAATTGGGAGAGAGCGGCTGTTTCTCCGCGTTTTCGTGCAGATTTACTGACGGTTGCAACAAAAGGGCGCCATCGTGGATTGGGACGGCGCGAGCCTTCTTCTTCAATAAAGCGCGGGACTTTATTCAATGCTATCCAGGTCAAGGGGGGGCTCTGGCAGAAGCGTACAAATTGCTCAATATCGTCGCGTTTCAATTCAGGCAACGTTATTTTCTTGATTTGCCAACACCATTGTAATAGGCGCTCTGCTTCACGGCGATAACTGTTGAAGGTGCCAAGACTGCCGTTGTAACTTTTTAGAAACTGAAGGGTCAGGGTAAAGTCTTTTTGGAACCGCTTGTCTGGTAAAAGAACGTTGTCGTGGTTTTTATTCAGATGATCCAAGCTGTCAAACAAAGGAAGTAAGTGCTGTCTCATTAGAGTTCACGAATCAAAGGGTAAAGTTCATCGTAACGTAAGAACCTTCCAGGTTCAATCGTAGTGATTTTATTACGTTTACTTATTGACCTGGATGTTGAGCAAGAGTATCATTTCGGCACTGTCCTTGGGGCGGTTTGACGGGGTGTAGCGCAGCCTGGTAGCGCGCCTGCTTTGGGAGCAGGATGTCGGGAGTTCGAATCTCTCCACCCCGACCAATTTAGATTGTAGGCAACAACATATTGCGCCCGTAGCTCATTTGGATAGAGCATCGGCCTTCTAAGCCGAGGGTAGCAGGTTCGAGTCCTGCCGGGCGTACCAAACGCCAAGCAGTATTCGTGAGGTTATGGTGGGCGTAGCTCAGTTGGTAGAGCCCCGGGTTGTGATCCCGGTTGTCGTGGGTTCGAGTCCCATCGTTCACCCCAGTATTGAAATATTCCACCCTGTTTGCGAAAGTGGCGGAACTGGTAGACGCGCTGGATTTAGGTTCCAGTGGGGTAACCTGTGAGAGTTCGAGTCTCTCCTTTCGCACCAATTCGTCTGTAGATCATTCTCAAGAGGTGAGTAGATGCAAGTTTCTGTTGAAACCTTGAAAGGTTTGGAGCGCAAAGTGATGGTTTCGGTGCCTACCGAAAAGATTGAAGAAGAAGTCACGATTCGCCTTAAAAAATTATCATCAAAAGTTAAAGTAGATGGGTTTCGGCCTGGTAAAGTACCCATGAGCGTGGTCACAAAACGCTTCTCAGACGGTGTTCGTCAAGAAGTCGCGCGTGATATGGTGCAGTCTACGTTGTACGATGCGTTGAAGGCAGAGGCTTTGGTGCCTGCTGGTGCGCCTACGATTGAACCTGAAGAGATAGTAGCAGGGCAGGATTTTAAATACGCTGCGGTATTCGAAGTGTTTCCAATTATCGATATTCAAGAATTAAATCAAGCAAAAGTTGAAATCGTTCAATCTGAAGTCAAAGATAAAGATTTAAACGAGATGCTTGATAAGCTCAGAGAACAACATAAAAAGTGGGCCGGTGTCTCACGTGCGGCAGCGATGGGTGATAAGGTTGTTATTGATTTTGAAGGGTTTTTAGAGGGCAAGGCCTTTGAGGGCGGTGCCGCAACAAATCATGAACTTGAATTGGGCTCAGATGCAATGATTCCAGGCTTTGAAGCTGGGTTGGTCGGTGCCC